>CAYUUQ010000098.1:0-5435 GCA_964447875.1 uncultured Methanosarcinales archaeon
CGTCAGCTTCAAGCATTGCTTTATCAACAGCTTCTTGCTGTGTAGGATCCATACCAACAACAACTTCTGAAATCTTAGTATTAACATTTTCTACAGCTTTCAAAACTCCTTTTCCTAAATATCTTGATTTATCACCATCTCTTAATTCCAAAGCTTCATGAATTCCAGTACTAGCTCCTGATGGAACCATTGCCCTAAACATTCCATCTTCAGTAACCATATCAACTTCAACAGTTGGGTTCCCTCTAGAATCTAATATCTCTCTTGCTTTTATTGATTTTATTGTACTCATTTAATATCCCTCCAAAAATATTATTTTTGTGAGGTACAAGAAATCTCTGATTTCTAAGTACCTCCTTAAAATATAGAAAAAGTGAGAACCATTTCCTATTTATAGCTTATGTTTTTAGTGCACATTAAATTATATATATATATTGGGGTGGGTGGAGGGCTATCAATAACACATATAGTGCAAGAAGCTATTCCCTCCCTATTAAACTATTTGAAAAGTGATATCTAACCTAATAAAAACAACAACATTTATATATCTAAAAACTAAAAGTAATATAAAATGGGAGTAATGGATAATTTGATGTTTTGGAAAAAGAAAGATGATTTTGGTAGTTTTGATCCAGGTATAGGATCTCAAAATGATTTTGCATCGCAAGATCCAATAGGTATGCCTAACCAAAATCAAGGTATGCCAAATAATATAGGAATGCCAGATAATAACCTAGGGATGCCAAATATGGATCAAGGATTTAATCAACAAAATCCTGGAATGCCTAATGACTTTTCTAACCCAAAACAACCAGCAGCATTCAATGAATTTAACTCTAAACCATTAAATGAGACAGCTCCTCAAGGTTTTCAGTCTACTCCTATGATGCCTCAAAACACTCAAGCCCAATCAAATAATGATAATGAGATGTTGAGAAGAGATATTGAATTACTTTCATACAAATTAGATACAATAAAAGCAGCACTAGAAATGATTAATCAGCGTGTTTCAAATATTGAAAGATTAGCAATGAACGAAACTCAAAAAAGAAAAGGCTGGTAAATGAAACCTAGTAAATTCTTTATTATTTCTGTAGCAGTTATTATTCTAGATCAATTGATAAAATTTCTAATATCAAATTTTATGACTTTATCTCAATCGATACCAATAATAAATAATGTTCTCCATATGACTTATATATTAAACACTGGAGCTGCTTTTGGTATCTTTAAAGGAATGAATCTATTATTAATATGGATATCTATAATCATAATTGGAGCAATCTTATACAACTACGATAAGATCCCTAAAGATACTGTGCCTCAAATAGGTTTTGCATTAATTATAGGTGGAGCAATAGGTAATTTAATAGACCGTATATTTCTAGGTCATGTTATAGACTTCATAGACTTTAGAATATGGCCTGCATTTAATATTGCAGATTCAGCTATAAGTATTGGTGCAGTCTTGTTAATAATATATTATTGGAAAAAGTAATTCATTTTTTACTACAAAAAAGGTAGATCTTGGTAAATTTCTTCTGGAAAGTTGAAAGAAAGGTAACTAGTGAGCAAATGTGATTATCTAGTCAATAAATCTAGGAGCTAAAAATACACAATATTTATATATGATCATTATTTAATTCTATTTAATATGTTCAAAAGAGGTAGTGTGAAGATTAGTTTATTTTCTATTAAAAGATGTGGTTGGTTAGAGGTTAGTCTATCTAAAAAATGACAAAAGAGAAATTTTTAAAAATATATGCCAATTTACCAGAACCAGAGAGGGAACAGGTAATAGCAGTTATTGGTAATAAGACCTATTCATGGAATGTTGCATATAACGAAATTTCAAATGATACAGAACTTGGCAAAAAAATATTAAAAAAGATCGAGGCCCTGGGGTTGATATAATGCCTGAAACTATTGATATTGAAGAAGAAAGAAAGAAACTTGTTTTAGCAAGATTTAAAACCCTAAATCCAGAATCTAAAATCCTTCTTGGTGGAGATAAAGAAGTTAGTGTTAAGGAACTAATTGGGCATGTTGAAAAGGGGGATGATTTTGGGAAGAAAATAGTCCAAGTTCAAATACAAATGTTGAAAGTTTTGTCAAGTGGAGCAGCATAGATGGTTAAAAAATTTCTGATTACAAGACCTAAGCATGATTTAATCACATCTTATTTACATGATTTCTCCAAAGAGATTGTTAAGACTACAAAAGAAACTAATGATATACATGTTACAAATTTGGAAGGATCAAAAGTTATTAGACAAAATGTGGAAGATTGTCTAAATAAAGAAAAGCCAAAATTAGTATTTCTAAATGGTCACGGTGATAGGGAAAGAGTTGCTGGTCATAAAGACGAAATTATATTGGATAGTTCTAATGTAAACTTAACAAATAATAAAATAATATATGCTTTGTCTTGCGATTCGTTGGAAGATTTGGGATTGGGTGCAGTAGAAAGAGGTGCAAAAGCTTATATTGGTTATCAGGCTAGATTTATGTTGGTACGAGATCCATCAAGGACAGGCAATCCAAGTAAGGATAAGAATGCCTTACCTTTTAGAAGAGCATGTAGTACATTAATTAATGCTTTAGTTTTTGGTATGCCCGTTAAAGAGGCTATTGAAAGAACAAAGGATGAGTATAGACATTCAATTAAATCATATGGTACTAGCGAAGATGATCCATATGGTGATACGCCCCTTATCCGGTTTGCACTTGCTTGGAATTTAGAATTCTTAAATATGCACGGAGATCCTAATGCGGTATTTTAATATATTTTTCAGTTATTTTTAATTTTATCTTTCTTACGATTAAACTTAAGAAAAATCAATCACATATTCTCCCACCAATCAGTATAAACTACTAACTTATCATTAATCAGAAATATAAATAATCACAAACAACTATGTTTTTTAAGTCCAGCTTTCTTAGCTTCTTTATCAGAATTAAACCATACTCTATTTTTGCTACCAATCTTCTTAGCCCAATCGCAATTAGGTGCATGATAAACAGTACCTCTGTTTGATGCAACATACTTTCCAGGTTCAAAGTTAGTATAAACCTTTTCTTCTTTTTCTTCAGAATATTCTACTTCTTTTCTTTTTATGCCTCTAACACTTATTACAAATCCTATAGTAGATAATATAATCAACCATAATATTCCCTTAGTTAAGGCACCCCTTAAGTAATACAATAATAATATGTCAGCTATTATTCCAGTAAATACAAGCATCATAAGAGTAAATCCCCAATTATTGTTTCCATAAACTCCTATTAATGCAATAAAAGAAAATAATATTACCAATAGTAAGATAAATAACTCTCCAGCAAAAGAAAACCTTTTCAGATTAAATACCAGTGTTATCATACCTACAAGTACAAATAGTAATAATATAGTAAGAATAAAATATTTAGCTTTGCTTTCCCCCATAAATTCCAATAAATAAATCTGATATTTAAGTATTTCTATTCTAGAGTAGTGATAAGAATGTTCAAATCGATTTGTTAACAAAACGCAAGTTTATTGTTAATTAAATGTCGTAATAACAGAGATTATCCTGCACGCGGCGTCCCGGACCCGGCATGCAGGCTGCTCTCATAAGATTACGACATAAATTCAAAACATAAACCCGCGTTAAAGAACTAACTTAAAACTCGAATATCTAGAACTCTTCCCATTCATCCATTTGTTTTAGATGACCACGTCTTTTTAGATATGAAACTTGAGCTTTAGTATATTTGTAAACAACATCTCCTTTCTTGTCTCCGCCAAACTCCCATGCTTCAACAATTACAATGTCACCAGCTCTAACCCATAATCTTCTTTTTAATCTTCCAGGAATTCTACATATTCTGCTATTGCCATCTAGACACCTAACTTCCATACGAGAACCACCAAGACGATTCTGAACAACACCAAAAACCTCTCTACCTCGAGGCAATTTGATTCTAGAAATCTCTGCCTGCAATTTGTCTTGTATTGCTTGTTCTTCTTTCTTTTTACTCATATTATCAGTTGAAAATATAGGGTATTTATAAATGTGTCGGAATAATACAATTTTTAACAAACCTTTTTAAATCAAAAAGTAACTGTCTCTATTACGTTGGGAGCAAAAATTATCAAATTAGCTATCATAGTCCTATTTTTATCTATTTTGAGTTCTAGCCTTCTGGTAGCTTCCAACGAGCATTCTCCAGAAGGCCAGAACCATTTTCCAGATCAAGTAGTATCTACTCTACAAAATAATCTATCATATACTAAAGAAACTAATAATCAGAAAGAATACACTATCGATTCATCCTCAAATGAGATTACTATTACAGAAATAACTGATAAAATAAATCTCACATTAGGTTGGAACCTATTCTCTCCTTATTTAATTCCTATAGATCAAAATACAGATAAGGTAATAGACTTAAGAAATGGGTGGAACCTATTTGGTTATTCTTCTGAAACACCTTTCTTATGGTCAGATGCATTAGTATACAATGGAACAGAAACAAAAACCCTATCTGAAGCAGCAGATGAAAACTGGCTACAATTAACTATCTATTACTATAACGATGGATATAAATTTGTTCCCGGTGATGATAATTATCTAAGAAAAAATAGAGCATACTGGATATATTCAAATAAAGATCTAACTTTAACTCTAACTAATGCAGGCCAATCATCAAATAAATTTTATTGGCTAGATGCAATAATAACTGATGGAGTAGTTAACAAAACAATAGAACAAGCAAGTCAATCATCCTGGATACAACAAACAATTTATTATTTCAATGAAACAACAAAAACATATGGTTTTGTTCCTAATCAGGATGAATACATTTATTCCTGGAGAGGCTATTGGCTTTATTCATTAGAACATAACCTTGAACTCTTCTTTAATCAATCAACTCCAACACAACCAACAATAACTGTATGTGCTTTTGGTTGTGATTATTCAGTTATTCAAGATGCAATAGATAATGCTATTGAGGATGATGTAATCTACATTTATAATGGAAGTTATGAAGAATATCTTGAGATAATAAATAAACAAGAAATAGATATCATTGGAGAGAATAATGATGTGATAATCTATGGAGATTTCACAAACACCGGAATTTTTATGCAAAACTCCAATAATATAAGTTTAGTTAATCTTAAAGTTCATAGTTGTTGGCAAGGTCTCTACATAAATGATTCAGACTATAATCTAATAAATAATGTAATTTCTTATAATAATATTAACAATGGAATCTATGTAGGTACATACTCTCAAGATAATCATTTTTCTGAAAACACATTATATAATAATCATAATGGGATGTTTATACACCATTTTGAAAGTTATGAAAACAATACTTTCTCAAATAATAATGTAAGTTACAATAATTATTGTGATATTAATTATTTAGATATTCTTCCTGCAGAATGT
>CAYUUQ010000099.1:0-1619 GCA_964447875.1 uncultured Methanosarcinales archaeon
AGAAAATATGTTCTTATTTGCCGGCGAGAGCCCAGAAAAAGAATATATCGGAAAAATAGAGGTAAACGGAGATTATTTTTGTACTGAGATAAAACAAGGAAAACTACGCCTACAATTCGAAGGATTAGGTGATAGAACCAAAATAACAGAATGGCCATACTCATAAAATGCAAAAAAAAGCAATCATTGATGTACAGTTCAATTGGATATTTATAATAATAGCTGGAGCTGTAATACTTCTGTTTTTTGTTTCTGTAATAAATAAACAAAGAGTCGTTTCTGATAACCAAATAAGTTCTACAATATTATTAGATCTAGAAAGTATTCTCACAGGTGCAAAAGTATCAACTGGAACAGTAAATATAGTCGACATACCAAAAAAAGAAATAGGTTTTGAATGTAATAAATATTATATTGGTGGAACAAATATCCAGATTAGAGATAAAGTTCTCTTTTCACCAGATGTTATAAAAGGAACCGAACTTATAACCTGGGCAGTAGACTGGAATGTTCCTTTTTGGGTTACAAACTTTCTTTACATAACAACAAAAGAAGTAAGATATATTGTTGTAGCACCCTATTCTGATTCCTTTGCTCAAGAAATACACAATGACTGGTTACCTGATGAGATCACAAAAGATCCAATAATAGATCCTAGCCAGCCCAATATCCAAAATAATAATAATTATCGCGTTAAGTTTATTTATGTAAATACTGCACCAATAAATTCTCATTTAACAAATTTTCCAAAAGAAGTAGTCCAAGCTATAAAGATAGATGAATCTAGCAATAAGATAACATTTTATCGGCCAGTTGGAAACGCTTGGCAAACAGCATCAACAGCCTTAGCTCCAAACTCATTTGATTACATAGGAAAAGCGCCACTACTTGGAGCGATATTTTCTCATGATAATATAATGTATGACTGTTCTATGAAAAGAGCATATCACTCATTAAATATTACAGCAACAATATATGAAGAAAGATCAAAAAACTTAGTTACTACATCATCTTCTTCATGTAAAACACCTCATTCTCAAGCATATCAAAACTATCTTCCATCTATAATAGCAGATGCAAATTCCCTTATTTCTAATACAGCATTCTCTTCTAATATTCCAGCAGAAATAACTAATCTAGAACAGCAAAACAGAGTAGCACAACTCTATTCATGTGTGCTTATATATTAAAAATATTTTTTTTGTACTAAAATGAAACGTAAATCACAAATACAGATGGGAGAAACAATAGCAATACTGATAATTTTCATACTTTTTGTTTCTTTTGGCCTTATATTCTATGCAAGAATGATGGAACAAGGAAACCAAGATAAGAGAGAAGAAAGCTTAGAGTTATGGGCTGTTCAGGTAGCACAAAAAGCATCATTCTTACCAGAACTTCAATGTTCAGAAGAAAATGTAAGAAAAGACAATTGTATTGACCTACTAAAGATAACTAAAGCAGCTGAAATATTTGATCAAAGAAAGATAGATTACTATTATCCCATGTTTGGATTAGCTAATATAACTATAATAGAGATATTTCCAAATGATCCTACAGATATACATCTTGGTACAGATAATTATGTAGAACTTTATACTGAAATACCACCAAATGAT
>CAYUUQ010000099.1:1629-5431 GCA_964447875.1 uncultured Methanosarcinales archaeon
CTTCCTGGAATAAATGGCTGGGAAGTGTGTAAAATGTTAAAAAAAGAATCAACATTCATACCAATTACTCTTAAAGATTATGCAAATAAAAAAAGCTATTTTGGTATATTATCTGTTGAGGTTTATCTGTCAAAATGAATAGAAAATCACAAATGGAGATGTTAGGTTTAGCATTAGTAGTTATGTTAATATCTATAGCCATGCTTTTTGTAGTTAGATTTATGGTTTTTGACACACCAGATGAAGCAAAAACTGATTACACTGAAACAGAATTAGCCTCAAACTTTATCAGTACTCTATTAGAAACAACAGCATCTAATTGTAGAGATCTTACTTTTACAGAATTATTTCAGGATGTAGCTTCAGGCATGCCCCCTTACTCTAGTTGTCCAGAAGCATCCAAAGATACCATGCAGGTCTTAACTGAAAGCCTAACAACTATATTAATGAATACTTTTGAGATAAAAGGTATCGGTTATGAATTCAATGCAACAACTAACGGATTAAATCCTGTTTATGTATATCATAGGGGAAGCTGCCCTGGAGCAAGAACCAGAAGGCAATTTCCTATTCCTGTAGATGCATCTGGTGCAATCATTCTTGAAGTTACTCTAAATATCTGCTCTAAGCAGTATGAATAGAAAGATTTTTATTAATCTAAACCCATATATGATTAAAATGAGATTATACAAAAAAGGAGACAATATGTTCTCAAATCCTGTTATGTTGATAATCGTTATGATTGTATTCTTTGCATTAATGTATATAGTTGTACAATTGTTAGTAAGAAAACTTATGATGACACCATGAATAAAAAAGCATTTGAGTGGGATATAAAGACAATAATTCTGATATTGATAATTTTCTTAATCTTGTTTAATCTTACAAAAGGAATAGCATCATATTTTACAGAATCTGGTTCAGCACAAGCATGCTTATTATCTGTTCAAGCAACCACAAAAACAAGGGGAATATCTAACTTAGGCTTAGAATGTTATACTAATTTTGCTGGAGATATTAAATCAACAGGCTCAAAAACAAAAGATAAAAAAGAATATATCCAAACAGAAGTAGCAGACCTTGCTTATGAATGTTGGATGCAGTTTGGAGAAGGAAATTACGATGTATTCGAAGGAAAATTCTTATCAAAACCAGCGCATTGTTTTATCTGCTCTAAATTTAATATAAATGAAATAACATCTTCTGATATATCATCAGATCCTATTGATGAACAAGAATTTATTCAATTCTTAAAAGATACTAATTTACCCAGTGGAAAAAGTTATTATGATTTTCTCTCAGGTGGTTTGATGAAAAAATCAGGCGAATCTAAAATTTTCATATCTGGTGTTGATTATAAGCCAGGCTTAAAAGATACTGCTGTAAAATTCCTAAAGGATATTTGGAATAGTGTAAAGAGAGTTTTTACAGAAGAAGAAATCGAAGAAGCAGTTCTAAAATCTATAGATGTAAGTTCTTTTAATAATTTAGAAAGACTAGATGGAAATGGAAAATCAGGTTATGGAGTAGTCTATTATCAGGTATCTAAATCTTATATACAGCAACATATCTTATTTGGTTTAGGTACAAAAGCATATGAGTATTTATCAGACTCAGATATAGAAAATAAGATTCCTCCTGCTTATGTTATTATAACTCCTTATGATCAAATAACAGATTTACAATGTGATATGCTACAAGGTTAAGATGAATAAAAAAGCCGCAGACGAAAGTACCATGAAAAATGCAATATTTGCTTTGATAATATTGATAATTCTCTTATCTATCTTCACTGGAGTACTACATACTTTACCTGATGTGGGTGAAGCTATCCAATGTGAGAGCCACGTTAAATTAGCTTCAAGATTAAAAAATCCAGCAACAAAACAAACACGTTTAGACTTAAGTAATTCTTGTCCAACTAAAGATATAACTATAAGTCCAAAAGGAGATGGAGAAGAAAATGCTTTAGACGATATACTAAATGAGATGTACTTTTGCGCAAATAAGTTCGGTTTAATAGACGGAGAAGTAAAATACAACCCATTTTCACAATGGAAAACCGATAATGCATGTGTTGTATGTTCTAATATAAAATTTGATAGTTCATTTGCCGGAAAAGAACTAAATGGTTTATTATCCCGTTCAGCTGAAGCTAATATTCCAACAAAAGAAGAAAAATCATTTTTAGAATATTTTTCTGGATTTAAGCCCACAACTGAAAAAAAATCAGAATTAGTTGAACTTGAAAAGCAAGAACAATTTATAATAGATACAAATGAAGAATATTATGTTGTTTATTCTGTTGATATGTCAACATCTAAAGAAGGTTTCTTGAAGAGTTTAGCTTATGGTACAATAGCAGGAGCAGGGGCAGGTACTGTAGGTAGATTATCTTTATCTTCTTTTATATCTTTTTTCACATTAGGAAAACTAAGAACAGCAAAATACATTCTTTGGGGTTTTACAGCAGCAGGTGCAGCAGGTGGAGCTTATACTGGTGCTAATGTAAAAGATCAATCAGATGCAAATTTAATGGGAGAATCAACACTATTATTAATATCAAAGAATCCAAATGATCCAGATCAACCAAAATTATCAGATTTTTGTAAAACATTAGGTACAGATCCTTTAGAAGATCCATGGGGTGATGAGATACAATGAGCAAGAAAGGAGCATGGGGATGGGAAATAGTTGGAAAAATGATATTATTATTGATAGTAATCTTAGTTTTAATAGCTATAATTGGAATGCTAACTGGAAAAACAACCATGATATGGGATAAATTAGGCGGGTTATTTACTTTTGGAAGATGAACGAAGAAGTATGGGAAAAAACACTTTCCCCAATATACATAATTATTGTAGTTTTTCTAGTTATGTTTATCTTTACATCATGGGTTAAAGGATCTATAAACCCATTAGATTGGGCCTTAACAGATGAATCAATAGGTAATTCTGATCAGTTTGAATTTAAAGAGTTTGAAGATGCAAATGATAAAAACTACCAAGACATAGGAGATCTTAAAGAATTTCTATATTATATCAAAGCAGAAACAAGTAGTAAATTAGAGAAATTATCTGTTACTAAAGGAACGCCTTCTAATGTTTTTGCTGATGATTCTTATTATACTTACAAAACATTTGCCTTAAATTTTAAAGAAGGTGATGATACTGTAGGAGTTAAACAAATTCTCATTAACTTTAAAATACCTAAAAAAGAACTTGAAGATAATAATGTAAACCCAAATTGGATAAGAATAGCATACTTTAGGTCCGGAGAATGGCAATTTACAAAAGGCAATCCTAAATTATCCAATGAAGAGGATGGTTTCTATAGGTATAATGTGGGTGTAGATTATTCTGACTCATATGCTATTGTTGCTTCCAAATAGTTAAAATAATCGTAAGATTTTGGTAATCAAAGATTCCCAAACCTTAGCGGTAAATATTAAAATTACCGCAAAGTTTAAATATACTCTAAATCAGTAATGAATATAACTTATTAAATTAATAAATCAAAGAGGTGTTAATATGAATAAAAAAGCGCAAGGATTAAGCTTAAACACAATAATTGTGGCAGCTATAGTTCTTATTGTATTGATTGTTCTATGGGCAATCTTCACTGGTAAGATGGGAAGTTTCAGCCAGGGATTAACTGGAACAACAGAAGGAGATGCTGCTTGTAAGGATATTTGTACTGCAACAGGAATATATACTGCTGGAACTATGAGTACAAATACTGCAGACTATACTACATGTGGTTCTGGTACAGCTCAAGGCAGCGTTAATGATGCAGGAAC
>CAYUUQ010000100.1:0-5425 GCA_964447875.1 uncultured Methanosarcinales archaeon
AAAGGAGTTGTAGTTTATCCTGATAAGACACTTAAAGGAAAATATAAATTGACATAAGAAAAGTAAAATAAATAAAAAGAATTATTTTTTAGCAGGTTTTTTATCTGCTTTTTCGGTTGTTTTTTTTTCAGCTTTAGGCTTTGATTCTTTCTTCTCTTCTTTAGGTTTATCTTTCTTTTTTGTCTCTTTCTTCTCTTCTTTAGGAGCCTTAACCTTTGCTTTTCTTACTTTTTTAGGTTTTTTTGCTGCTTCTTTAGGTTTAGTGTCTTTTACTTCCCAACCAAGTTTTTCAAATTCCTTTTTGATTTCATCGTGAGATGCATCTTTCTTTATCTTTATGATACCTTTTAAGGGTTCTAGATGAGTGATGTTACATTTTCTTCTTCTTGTTTCACCATCTATCATAACGTATCTGGAATCTATAACATTGATTATTACTGCTTTTTTTCCTGCATCTCTACCGGCAATCTTTACACAAAGTCTTCCTACTTCAAACATTTTCTTTTGCCTCCTTTATTATCCTTTTTCTCATGCATTTTGAGCATAAGTTAGGGTATGGTCTTTGTGGTCTTTTCTTTGTCTTTGTTATCTTTTTCATTTTGTGCGGAAGTTCTCTTTTGAAACCTTTAAGATCTACGCCACATTCTGCGCAATGAGCAATCTTAGGTTTTCTTTTCTTATAATGAACAACATTTTTTCCACCCGGAGTTCTTATATGAACTCTTCTCAAACTTCTAGATCTTTTGTTTGGTTCTGGCATTTTCTTTTTACCTCAATATACTTTTAATAGTTTTCTTAATAACATGCTTGTCAGTATTGATATGATTATGTAGGTTCCGAGCCAACCTCCTCTATATCCAAGCAAGTTTATATCCATTGGCAACACAGTTTTTGGATCATGATTAACTTGTAATGTTTTTAATTTTAATATACTATTTCTGAATGTCTTTAATGGTTCATAATATTTTTGTTCTTCTGTTATTAGTAGATTTTTTGTTTCTTTTACATGATTAGCAGTGAGATTGATGGTATAATCTCCTTCATCTCCTTTTAATATCCATGTGGCTTTGTTATTCATTATTTCTTGAGTAGAATTTCCAAGAATCTTTAATCCTTCAGGTGCTTCTAATTTCATCTCTCCATGAGCATTATTAAATGCAGCATCAATAGTAAATTCAACATTTGGTGTTAAAGGTTCATATGCTATATTTGCATTCATCCAACCAAAAATAAGGATTATAGGTATAAATGTAATCAATGTCGATTTCATGGACTGCATCATATATTTTGAGTTAGTTTGCATGGCTCTTCTTTGAACTTCCATCATTTTTTCAGGATTGTTTCTTAGTTCCTTCATCTCATTTTGTAGTTCCTTCATCTCATCTTTTAGCTGTTTCATGAGATTTTGGTCAGTCATTAGCTTATATACCACAGTTATTATTAATGAGATTGCTGTTGCAAGTATAGCTATAACAAAGAATATATTCAAATTTAATAATGGTCCAAGTATTGGATCTAATAAATTAGTAGTAACCATCTTTAATTACCTCCCATGAACTTTCTCATCATAGGATTCATATCCATCATATGTTGCTGAGCAATTTCTTCATAAAGTTTGTATACTATCATAACTGTAAGTAATATTCCTGTTCCTCTTGATAATGCTCCTGTAAGGTCTGCTGTTGCTGCAAGAAAACCTACAGTAAAACCACCCATTATTGTTAAAGGCCAGATATATCTATTAAGTAGTCTTTCAAGAACTCTTTCATCTCTTCTAAATCCAGGAATTTGTAGTCCAGATGACATCATCTGTTTAGCTTGAGATTTAGCATCCATTCCAGATGTTTGTACCCAGAACATACTAAAGATAACTGAACCAATGATCATAAATAAGATATATACTAATGCTTGTCCTACATCTGTTCCTCCAAAACCACCTGTTATAATTCTTTCAACTACATTCGGTGCATTAATCCAGAAAACTAAACCTGATTGTGGTTGGCCTGTTGCTTCACTGAATTTTCCTAATAGCGGAAGACCCCAGTTTTGAAGTAGCCTGCCCCATAATTGCATATTTGCCATTAATGCAGCAACTAATATAACTGGTATGTTAGATGTATACATGAAGCTTAATGGCCATCTGATACCATGACCACGAACTCTTCCAAAGCTTAATGGTATTTCAACTTTCATTGCCTGTGCATAAACAGCCATAAGGAAAACCAATACTGTAGATGCTAAAGCAGCGATTTTAATAAATGCAGTTGTAGGATCTCCAGCAGCTAATGATTGGAATAAAGCGGGAATCGCTCCTGCAGAGTATGTTATACCTGCTACTCCGCTAGGGCCAGGTAACCAATTGAATGTTTGTATAAATACGCTTTGTGATACTCCTGCAGCGATGAATAAGCTCACACCGGATCCAAAGCCCCATTTAGATATAACTTCATCCATAAACATTATCATCAGTCCACCAAGACTTAGTTGAAATATAAGTAGTAGTTGCAGTACATTGTATAAGGGCATACCTTTAGTAACAACACCTGCAAAACCTTCTGGAGATAAACCCCCCATCATTACATAAATAGCAGCTTCAAATATTATGAAGAATATAGCTAATAGTTTTTGTACACCTTGGAAATTCTTTTTTCCTTCTACTGATGAAAGATCAAACTTTACTATTCCTGATCCATTTAGTAATTGTAGTACTATAGATGCAGTTACGATCGGACCAATACCTAATGAGATAATAGATCCAAAATTAGCTGCTAATATTATAGATAAATATTCAAATCTTTGTAATGCATTTGTTCCTAATCCAAATAATGGAAGTAAACCTAAAACATAGAATATAACTAGGATTATCAAGGTCCACTTTAGTTTTTCTTTAAAAGATAACTTTTTTTGTGTTGGACCTGCCACTTCTGGCAAATTCATTAACAAACCTTTCCACGCTGACATTTTTATTTTTCTTCAGTTGGTTTGCTGGTAACAATCACTTCGCCACCTTTGGATTTAATTTTTTCGATGGCCTTTACAGAAGCTTCTTCTACACTAATCTTAAATTTGCTTTCTGCGTTACCGCTACCAAGCAGTTTACCATATCCTAACTTAGTTAGGTCTATAGTATATAAATCTCCCTCTTTTATTGCTGATTTATTAGCGATTAATTTTTCTATATGATTTTGAATATATCCTACATTAATAGTTTTTGGATCATTCACTCTTCCTTTTTTCTTAAATCCTGATTTTCCAAAATAATTAGCAGTTTTGTTTTTCTTCCAGAAATGTGGTTTTTTATGGTCTGATCTTTTACCACTACCTGCAGCACCTTTTCCACCTCTATGGCCAGCTCCTCTATGTTTTTTTCTTGAACCCCATCCATGGTTCCAGCTAGCACGATGTCTGCTACTTTTTTTTCTTTTATTGACTACCATTATAACATCCTCTTGATAAGATCATTAATTTTTTCTTTTCTCTCTCCTAATGCTCCACCAATATGGAAACTAACTTTTATACCTTTTCTTCCGAAGCCTTTCTTAGGCGGATTTAATCTGAAGAATGGTTTATATTTTTTATTATTAATAGTTACAAATCTTTTATATTTTATCTTTCCTTTTCTATCTTCTTCTCTGTCTTTATATTCTTCTCCTCTTTTTTCTACAAGAAGATTTAGTGTTTCATCATCAATTTCTCCAAATGTTGTATAATCTTTCACTTTTTTTATCATACCTAATAGTGAAGGAGTTGAATCAACTACAATACAATAATTTTTTCTATGAAGTTTTAATAATTGCATAGTTTTCTCTATTTCTTTCTTAACTTTTACTGGGCCTCTTACCCTTATTATAGCGATCTTAGATCCTGTTTTTTTATCTTCACTCATTTTCGATTATTTGTTCTGCTTTTTCCTCTTCTTTTATAGCTCCTTCAACAACAGAGCAAGCAGTTTTTGTTTTTTCAGTTATTCTTGTGTTCATCAAGTTTTTTAATGCTTCAAAACAAGCATAAATAAGATTAATTGAGCTTTTTGTTTTTCCTTTTGTTTTTGACCAGATATCTTTTATACCTGCAAGTTTTAGTATCTTTTGTAACTCTTTTTGAGCTTTTAATCCAGTTCCATTAGGAGCAGGCATAAGTTTTATCTTTACAGATCCACATTTTCCTTCTACTGCAAAAGGTATTGTGTTTGGCTTGGTACTATTATCTTCCCATGAACCATTACCTCTTCTTATCTTTATTAGATTAAGTTTAGCATTTCTTTGTGATTTTTCTCTTGCAGGAACGGTTTCTTTACTTTTTCCATATCCAATTCCAACAATTCCATTTTCGTTACCTACAACAGCAACAGTAGCGAACTTAGGCTTATTTCCTTCTTTGGTCTTTTTTTGTGTTTGTTTGAAAACACGTCTTTGACCGCCACCAAATTTACCTTTTGATTGACCTATTAATAATAATTCACTTCCTAATCCTGGTAATAGCACATCTACTATTTCTGGTTCAAGAATCTTTAATCCGTTGTTCAATATTTCGTCAATATCTTTTATTTTACCTTCTTTTACAAGTTTTCCTAGTCCTGTTACAGGTTTCCAGGATTCTTTGTCAAACTCATTTGAAGGTTTTTCTTTTTTTGTAGATTCTTTCTTCTCTACTTTTTTCTTTTCTTCAGCCATGATTATGCACCTAGTATTTTATTTTTGGTTTCCTCAAAATATTTTGTAATATCTGATGGGTCAACATTGTTTTTTATATATTCTGAAAATGATTTTTTGTATTTAGCGTCGTCTTTTTTTAGTTCTTGAGCGTATTTTGTTATATGTTCTCCTTTTATTCTATCTTCTTTTGGAAGCATACTTTCTGAATGAGGAACAGTCAGGCCGCTATCTAATACACCTTTTAATACAGCATATACTTTTGAACCTGGTATTGATTTTTGTAATCCTATATCAAGTATAGCTTCTTTGATACCTTTTTCCTGAGCTTTCTTTCCTGCAAGAAGGCCAACAAGATAAGCTCCTGGTAAGTTTCCAGCAGTACCTTTCCATCCAAACTTGCTAAGATTTTGAGATGAGGCAGAGATTATAACTTTATCTCCAGCTTTATCAAAATTAATTATCTGTGCAGATATATTTCTAGTAGATTTTCTTACTACCAATCTTGGCTTGTTAGCCAGTAGAAGAGTTAATCTTTTCTTATAATTAGTTAATCCTTTTCTCTTTCTCCTAAATGGAACTACGTGTGTATTTTTTTTGCTCATTTTTTCTTTATTATATTATGTTCTTCTAAGTATAACTTAATGTGTCTTTTACTTCTGAAAAACCCTCCTTTGCTTTTAAGGTAAAGTTCTCTATAAGTTTTAGTATTGATTAATTCCTTATCTCTTAAATCTTTAGAATAAGTTACTGTTGCTCTTGTCTCTGATTTT
>CAYUUQ010000101.1:0-5364 GCA_964447875.1 uncultured Methanosarcinales archaeon
CTTTGTAAGATTATGTGGAGATAGATTTCAACCAGATGTAATAAGTTGGTTAGAAGAAAAAATAAGTATACAATTTGATAAAGGACTTCACGCAGAAGGAAGTGATATAGCTAGAGTTAAACACATCAGTGATCATACTGGAAGAAGTATAATGGAAAAACTTTACCAAAAAGTAACATCTCATCCAAATGTAACTGTCCTACAAGATCATTTTGCATTTGATCTTATAACAAAGAACTGGATAAATAATATAATTCTAGATAAAGATATCTGCCAAGGTGCTTATGTTTATGATATTAATAAAAAACAAGTCAGAACAGTTGAAGCAGAAGCAGTCTTCATTGGAACAGGTGGCGTAGGAATGGTCTTTCCGGCTACTTCTAATCCAGAAACTGCAGCAGGAGATGGAATAGCTATGGCTTATAGGTCTTTTTTACCTATAGTTATGATGGAACAACTTCAATTTCATCCAACAGGTTTAGCAACACCAGGTAATGGAAGAAAACCATTATGTACTCAAGCACTAAGAGGAGCTGGCGCTTTCTTAAAACTACATCAAGATGATAATAATGATTTTGTAAAGGACTTAGGTTATGAAACTGAATTAGGATCAAATGGTCCAAGGTCAATAGTTTCTAGAGCAATGGAATTAGAAATGGGAAAACTAGGTAGGGATTTTGTGTGGCTAGATTGTTCACCAATACCTTCTAATAGATTAGTAAAAGAATACTCAGATTTCTATGCAGCTTGTCAAGCTATTGAAATGGATCCGACTAAAGAACCTGTTCCTGTAAGGCCAATTCTTCATTATTCTAATGGTGGTGTTTTAGTTGGTCAAAGTGGAGAAACAGTATATTCAGAAGGAAGAGGAACTGAAAGATTATATTTTATAGGAGAATGTGCTTATACCGGGTTACATGGTGCAGATAGATTTCCAAGTAATTCGGGACCAGAAGCGGTTCTAACTGGAAGAAGAGCAGCATGGCACTTTCTTGAAAACACCCATCCAGAATCAACAGCTTCTGTACCTTTATGGAATTCGGGAGATGCTACAGAAACAAAGAAGAAAACATTGATGGACTTCTATATAACTACAATACAAAACACAATGGGGCAATTATGTGGTATAATAAGAGATGAAGACAGTTTAGAAGATGCAAACGCAGTCATGGCAACATTAAGAAGCCAGATTCATGGTTTTTATAGAAAACATCTTGTTGATGATCACTCATTAACTGCAAGAAACATGTTAGATGTAGCAAATGTTGTTTTTGAGAGTGCTCGTAAAAGAAAATCATCTATTGGTTGTCAATACAGAGAAGACTTTCCAGAACATAATCCTAATCACAATCTATGGACTTATGTAAGAAAAGGAAGTGCTAAAGAATTCTTACCAATTCCTAAATAATCATTTAGTCAAAACAATAACTTCATCATCAACTAATAAAGAATGTTCTGCCTGCGAAACCAAACCATCTGACCTTTCAACCAAAGGTGGCCATTCTTTTAGAATATCTAATTGTTTAAATTGATTTAATGCAAACTTGACTTGAGCTGAAGAAAACTTCTTTGTTAACCATCTTGTTGTAAATGGTAATCCATCAAACGACTCAATCTCTTTTTGTATGTTTCTTACAAATCCAACCCTAACTGATTTCTTTCCAGTTAACCCAAAAACAGATGGTTCTCCTTTTTCATGTATTAGACCCTGTCCTGTCGTCGCAAAAGGTTCAATTGCAATAACTTGTTTTTCTAAAACTTCATCTGTTTTAGTATCAAAATTAGGAACAGTAGGACTAGAATGGATATTATAAGAGTCTAAACCATGCCCACTTAAATTTCTTACAGGTTGAAATCCCATAGAAACAATAGTATCTTCAATTGCTTTTCCTATTAAGCTTAACTTAACACCAACTTGAACTTTTTCAATCGCAGCTTTCAAAGCTTCTTCTGAAGCTTTAACTAAATCTCCATTACTACCTGAAAGATCAACTGAACACGCATTATCTCCAATGCAACCATCAACATGAGCGCCTACATCTAAACAAATAACTTCATCATCAAAAACAACAGAATCATCTTCAGGACAAAAATGTGCTGCTGTAGTATTCATTGAAACCTGAGCAGGAAAAGCAATACCTCCACCTAAGGATTTAATTTTCTCTTCTACTTTATCGCAAACATGAGTAGCTTTAGCACCTTTTTTGATTAATGATTTACCATGAGCTAATGCTTCTGCTGCAATCTTTCCAGCTTTTTTGTAAGAATCTATTGTTTCTTGTTCCATAAGAATTAGTTTTTCTTTTCTTTATTTAAAGTTAATTATTTCTTACGTTTTTTCTTTTTGTGTTCATGCTTCCGACTTTTAGTATGCCCAACAGAATAGTGAACAGTTACTTGATAACCTTCTTTTTCAAATGCAGCTTTTGCAACCTCAAGATCAATTTCTTGCAAAGCTAAAATTAAACCATTATATTTAAGTCCATCTTGATCACCACTCTTTTCTAAACCAGAAAACAGCCTAGCAAGCCTACCTAAAGATTCATCCAACAATATAGAAAATCTGTTGCTTGGATAAACGCCTGATGCACGCTCAGTATTCATGATACCTTTTGTTAAGCCACCATAATGGGAACGTACGACTAATTTATGTTTATCTCCTTTAGAATGATCAAGAATAATTGCATAATTATTTCCATATTCAAATTCCCTTGCTTTCTCTTCTAATGCAGACGCATTATCTTCAGGTAATAAAGTTGTAACTAAATCATGCAAAATAAAACCATGTCTTTTATATTGACCTAGCTCACTTTCTTTTGATACAATTAAATCTAAATATCTTGCCATAATGTTAGAAATCATTCAACTATTTATAAATGTTACTATATTTATTACTTACTAATAGTTACATAACTCTTTTCTAATTCAATTTCTTTATCAACATTAGAATCTGGAAATAATTTCTTCTTTTCTTCTAATAACTTAAGATAATAATCTGTTTTCATATGTGTAGGATAATGTTTTATCACAATTCCTGTTTTTCCGATCTTTCCAACAGAATTCTTTACTGTTTCATGTATATTATATTCAAACCTTATTCTTTCATCATTTCTAAACAATCTACATATACCCCTAGTACCAATTTTCTCGTCATTAAAGTAAGTCTCTTGAATTAACCTATAACCATTATATTTTCCTTCAGAAATTATTTCTTTAATTTTTTTTAAATCATTAATAGAAATTTCTTCATCAGGATCTAAAACCAATATCCAATCTTTTGTAGCTTTTGAAATACTAAAATTTCTTGCTTCTGAAAAGTCATCATTCCATCTAAAGTCATATACTTTTGAGGTATATTTCTTAGCTATTTCTTTAGAATTATCTTTTGAATCTGTATCGACAATAATTATTTCATCAACATAATCTTTAATAAAATTTAGGAATTTATCTAGTAATCTTTCTTCATCTTTAATAACCATACATAAGCTAAGCATAAAAGTTAGAATATATACTTTTATTTAAAGTTTCTTTTTAGGTTTTTGAGTTAATAATCCAATTAATGCTCCAATTATAAAATAGATAATGGGAGTTAGATATTTTCCGAAAAAGAAGAAAGCTTGCATAGCTTCCGCATTACCTATGATTAATCCTACAATCATACCAATAATCATTGCAATATACATAGCAGGTAATGTAGGTAATAATAGTATCCAGGTTATCCACTCTAATGATCCTTTCAAAATTTCGCCCGTAGCAAAAGCTATTGATTGGAGTAAAAGCGCAACAATACCAACTCCAAGTCCGATTAATCCTTGCTTTAACCAAGCTTTCATAACATAAAAGAAAACATATGACTATATAAATATTCCTTATAGAGCCCCAAATAAAATATAGCCAAAACATTTATATGAAACTCAATCTATAGTAAATTATGATGTTAAAATTATATGAAAAATATCACACTTCAAGAAAATATACTCTAATTGGATTATTTAAAGAAATAAAGAAACAATTTAATCCTAAAAGAGTATTATATCCCGGATGTTATGTTCATATAACACCATCATTAGTTTTTTCTGATGTTACTTATATTGATTCTTTTAGAGATACAGATAAATTTTTTAAAGATTTAAAAGTTATTGAATATATAAACAAAAATAAAGAATATAAGAAAAAATCAAAAATTAAATTTTACCATCAAGATTATTACGATAAAATCCCAGAAGAATTTGAATCATTTGATTGTATTATTTCTCTATACAGTGGATTTATTGGACAAGCTGTAAAAAGATATCTAAAAAAAGGAGGTATTCTTGTTTGTAATGATTCTCATGGTGATGCATCTATGGCATCAATTGATTCAGATTACGAATTAATTGCAATTTTTGATAAAAAATCAGATGAAAATTATATAGTATCTGATGATAATCTCAAAGATTATCTTATTTCTAAAAAGAAAATTAAGAAAAAAGAATTAAAAAAGCTTGGTAAAGGACTAATTTATACTAAATCTCCAACAGGATATATTTTTAAAAAGAAATAATAACATTCACTTAATCCTTATCGCTTCTAAGTTTCTAGGAGCATTTGTTTCAATCCTAGCCATCTTATGAACACTAGAAGCTAAATCTAAACATCTTGAGTTTTCTCCATGGCCTATAATAACTTTTTTAGGCTTAGGATCACACTTTTGTATAAAATTAGTCAACTGATTTCTACCGCAATGACCAGTAAATCCTTCAATTGTATTAACTTCTAAATTAACTCTCAAAACTTCTTGCTTAGGGGGTTTACCTTGTAAGATCTCTCTCTCACCACGTTGTATTCTTCTTCCAAGACTGCCTTCTCCTTGGTAGCATACAAACACAAGTGAGTTCTTAGGATTATCCCCTAAGTGTTTAAGATATTCAACAGATGGACCACCAACTAACATACCTGATGTAGCAAGTATTACACATGGTCCTGTTTCTTCAATTATCTGTTTTCTTTCTTTTTGACTACCAACTCTCTTGAAAACTTCATTCAAGAATGGATTTTGATCTTTATGAAATATCAATTTTCTTATATTATTATTCAAAAATTCTGGGTAAGCTGTATGTATTGCAGTTATATCCCAAACCATACCATCAATAAATATTGGAACTTCATCTAACATTCCTTTTTTCATAGCTTGTTCAAGAACTACCATAACTTCTTGTGCTCTTCCAGAACCTAAAACAGGAATCAATGTCTTTCCCCCTCTTTTTTGAGTTTCTTTAATAATCTTACATAATTGTTCTTCTTGCTCTTCTCTTGAAGGTAAAACATTATCCTTTCCACCATATGTAGCTTCTATCATTAATGTCTCTAATCTTGGAAATGATG
>CAYUUQ010000102.1:0-5310 GCA_964447875.1 uncultured Methanosarcinales archaeon
TCTGCCTCGAGCCATAACGAACAAAGAGAGTTATGGATCATAGGGGTGTATCGAACGAAGCCCTTACGTGTGAATCTTCGCAGCCCAATTAACAATAAGTAAGCTTGACGAACTTAATTCGCTTTAGCGAATTAAAGTTTGCCTTGCAAACTTTGTGAGGAAACTTACGAAGGTGTCGAGTGACTTTTCACTCGGTGTGAATCTTCACAGCCCCATTAACTAACTTCACTCACATGTTCTCTTTTACTTATCCTAATAACATTATCAACAAAACTCTCTATTTTGCTTTCATGACTAACAAGAATAACCTGTTTGACATTTATTTCCTCTAAAACATCCCTAACTTTATCGAGTTGTTCAGAACTAAATCCATCAGTAGGTTCATCTAAAATAATAATATCCTTTGTCTTGATATTACCAATAACATCATTGATTACCCTATTCAAAGCTAACCTATAAGCTAATGCAACAGAAGTTCTCTCACCACCAGATAAATTCATGATACTATTTTCATAACCGTTCTGTTCAACTAATGGCGTAAACTCATCATCCAGTCTTACATTCAATGTCTCATCAGCAATTAGCATACTAAACCACTGCTTAAATAAATCATTAAACTCTCTATAAACCTGAAGCATGACATGTTTCTCTATCGTTCCCATTAATTTAACAAAATGATCTTCTAACCAGTTGATATATTGAATTATCTTACTCAACCTAACCTTAATCTCTTCTTTTGATTTAATTTCCTCGTCCAAAGCCTTAAGCAATTTAGAAATTTCTTCTTTTTTAACTTCTAACTCTCTTTTTTTAAGCTCTATTTTTCTATATTCTTCAACCTTATTCTCTAATTCAGTTCTTAACTTCTTATACTCTGTATCTACTTTTCCTATACCCTCTAACTTCTTGTTCAACTCAATCTTCTTCATATTTATTTTTCCTATCTCTTGTTTATTCTTCTCTTGTTCCCTTTCTAATAGTTCTTTTCGTTTCTCTTTTTCAACTAACGCCTCTTTTTTCACAATAATAGCTTTAATCTCCATTTGTTTCTTACGCATATCATTAATTTCTTTTTCAATACTCAGGATCTTAGCTTTATTCTGAACTTCTTGTTCCCTATGTTGAATTATATGTTCATTAAGTTCCTTAATAACATCATCTTCTTTTCTATTTATAGCAAGTTTATGCTCAGATGTAACATTTTGCAAACATAATGGACATTCATCTATTCTTTCGACCTTAGCCTTTGTCTCATCAGAATGTTTCTTCTTAGTCTCAAACTCTGCTAATTTTTTATTTATCTCTAGAATTGTTTTTCTAAAAAAATTAAGTTGTATTTCTTTATCTTTTATATCCTTAAGAAACGCTTCAACATTAGTTATATCAACATTTGCCAACTGTTTCTTAACAACTTCAATTTCCTTACTTAATTTAATTATCTCATTATTATTTTGCTTTCTTTTCTCTAAGTTATTCTTTAATTTTAACTCTTCTAACTCAATTTCTTTCTTTGTCTTATTATATTCATTGATATCCTTCTCTTTTTTAGATATCTGTTCTTTCATATTCTTAACAACTTTCTTTATATCATCAACTTTAGGCATAATCTCAATAAGATCTTTATCTATATTGATAATTTCATTATTCCTATCAACTAAAGACTTCTTCTTATCATCAAGATCCATAATTCTACCTTCAAAGTTTTTTCTTCTCTCTTTTAACTCCCTAGTAAATATCTGAGAATTTTCCCTTATCTTCTTATATTTATCAATATTAAATACCTTTCTTAAAGTATCTAGTCTTAAATCCTTATCCTCATAAACAATCTGCTTCATATCTTCCTGAGGAGTATAAACAGTATACCTATAGACTAGATCTTTACTTTTTGTAACAAGATCTTTAGGATATCCTAGTATATTAAGTATGTCAGTTCTAAGTTCTATATGTGTTCCTGATTTCTTAACACCATCAATAACAACATAACCAGCTTCTTGCTTAACATCATCTTTACTTCTTTTTAGAACTCTTTTTACAATGATCTCTTTTTTACCTATACCAAACTTCAACTCAACTGAGCCTTGCTTTTTACCATGTCTTAACAATGCTGTTCCAGATAATTCCTTTCTTTTAACCCCAAATAATGCAAATTCAATAGAGAGTAATATAGTAGACTTACCACAACCAATATCCCCACTCAACAATACAGAACCTGTAGGAAAATCTATCTGTTGGTTAAGATAGCTTCTGATATTCTCTAATTTAATAGACTTTAGTATCATTTCTTAAAAACAATAAACTATGTCAGCTATATATAGTTTTTGTTGAATTTTTACTACTTAATCAAAAATCCTGAAAATTATATAAAATTTATAAAAAATCTATAAAAAAGCATAGCTTTATAAATGAAAAAGCACTTATCTCTAACTCAGAAAGGTGTTTTTCTGATAATTATAATTAGATTAAAAAATGACTAAAAACGACTTACCAAGAATATTGCAAGTAACGCCAGAATTAGATTATCTTCCTATGAAGCCAGGTGAAAGAAAAGTTGTACTAGGTAGAAACATACACCATTATGATTATACCCAACAATTTGCTAAGAGCGGCGGACTTGCAGATATGACATCTACACTCGCAATAGCACTAAAAAGAGAAGGAGCTAATGTTGCTGTTACTCTACCCAGAATAAGTAGATCTAGTGGAAAAGAAACAATAGGAGAAATATGTGAAGAAATAGAAAGATTAAAAGCAGAAGGTATAAGTGGGATAAATGGAGAAGGTAGCACAAGTTACTGGCCACAAAATCTTTTTCTTGCAGATCATTCTTTTTTTAGAAGTAATCCAGAATTATATTCTGGAGATGGGATCGGGTTTGCTCTTGCTTTTCAGAGTGAAGTATTAAATAAAGTAATACACCATCCTAATTGCGAACCAGATCTGGTACATACCCATGACTGGACAACTGGACTAGTAGCTGCGTTATCTGATGTACCAACATTACATACAATGCATAATGTACATACAAAGACAGTAAGTATGCATCAGATATATGAAGCAGGAATCTCATTAGATAGGAAAGATAGGTTATGGCTAGACAATAACGATCCTGATTTAGTAAATCTTCAACTTAGTGCGATGTTTAGTGCATACCATATAAATACACCCAGTACTGGCTGGAAAAATGATATAATAGCCGGAGATGTTCCAGAAAACGCAAATCCTTTTTTTAGAGAACTTATTATACAAAGAATTGAAGGAAATACTGTTAGTGGAATTCTAAATGCTCCTGACCCATCATATGCACCAGAAACAGATAGAGCATTAGAATTTAATTATAATAACACTAATTTAAAAGATGGGAAAAAAGCCAACAAAAAATGGTTCCAAGAAAAATACGGCCTAAAAGTAGATGAAAATGCACCTTTAATAGTTTGGACTAATAGATTAGATCCTGTACAAAAAGGAATACCATTTTTTATAGAATGTCTACATGGACTTATGCAAGATCATCAAGATCCAGGAGTACAAGTAGCAATAATAGCAGATGGACCTTATAAACACGAAGTAGATAAAGCAGTTGATGAGATAAAAAGAACAAATCCAGAATATAAAGAAAGAATTATTGCTATAGAATTCTCAGATAAAAGAGAAAGAAGAGGCTACGCTGCTGCTGATGCAGCAATGAATGTTTCTTTATATGCTCCATGTGAACTTGTGCAGATGAAAGCTGCCCTTTATGGTACTATGCCAATAGTCAGAGGAGTTGGAGGAGTAGGGGAAAGTGTTGCTCCTTTATCAAAATACCAAGGAAAAGGAGATAAAAGAGTTCCAGGAGTAGTTATGAATGATTATAATACTGAAGCAGTAAGATGGGGGTTAGAAGAATTCCTAAAAATATACCATGGGGATCAAGATAATTGGTCAAAACTTACCCATGAAATAAAAACAATAGCTGAAAGAGAATTTACTGTAAGTAGGATGGCAAGAGATTATATTGACCTTTATTCTGGAGTTTTAGGTAAACCAATAGTCAGAAGAGAAATATAAAAAATATAATTAATTAAATTTAACTCTTTCTTCAAAACTTTTATTCAACCAACCTTTTCTTCAAACCTTCTATAACTTCTACAGGTGTAGGGTCTACTCTTAAATTCATTGCGAGTTCATAAGAAACCATATCACCAAGATGTAATGTAGAAAACATTCTCGCTAGAAGACTCTTGCCTTTTGTTTCTATAAACTCAACATCAACCCTATCAGTCATTATATCGGAACATATATCAAATCTCTTTTTTATCCTAGGGTGATCACCCTCATCTCTGATTATAAAAACCACAAACTTACTTCTTTCCATAAATTGAAAAGCATTGATCTCATTATGGTTCATCTCAGGAAAAACATTATTAAAAGCAGGAGATTTTGCGTTTTCCTGTATTTGAGTTTTAAATCTATATGCTATAGGTTCAAACTTATCAGAAGAATAAATTATGGGAGTTCTATCTTTTATCAGCTTAGCTAACCTTTTTCCTTCATTTTCAAAATAGTCTTTATCCTGCAATAATTTTACCATTTCATTAAGATCAGAATTCTTAACATCTATTAGTTTAGAATTATACAATACACTTATCATAGGAAAGAACAAATAACCTACAGCAGCTCTTGGTTGAAATCCTGCTGGAACTTTTATTACCTTATCAGCTAATGAACCTAACTTACCGCCAGAGGTTATTGCAATAATTTTAGCACCTCTTTTCTTAGCTTCTGTCACTGCTTCTAATGTTTCTTCAGTATTTCCAGAATAAGAAACTGCAAAAACTAATGTATCCTTATCAACAAAATTTGGTAATTTATAACTTCTATTAACAACTACTGGAATATCAGAGTCTGTCATATAAGTTTTCAATAAATCTCCGCCTATCGCGCTTCCGCCCATACCACAAACAACTATATTTGCAATATCTTTAGGTGCCATAAGACCTCCAGCTAAAGACAATGCTTCTGTGCAGTGCCTTGGAAAAGCTTCTAAAACTTCTTTCATATTAGATTTATCAATTACCATTTTCCCACCCTTAGATACTTTTATTTATTACCGTAATAAAAATAATCATCAATATTTACATCGCCTGGTTTTAAATCCCCTGTTCTTTTCTCTGCTTGAGTGCCCTCTGGCCTTTCTTTCTTTGGAAGTTCTGTTTGTTTCTCTTGTACAGGCGGTTGTGCTGATTGTTGTACAGGAGGTTGTACTGATTGACTAACTGGTTTAACTTCAACTTTAGCTACAGGTTTCTTGAAAATCTTTCTCTCTTTAGT
>CAYUUQ010000103.1:0-5302 GCA_964447875.1 uncultured Methanosarcinales archaeon
AGCACCATCACCACCTTCTTCTTCAAATATTATAACTTTATCAAGAGGTGTTGTAACAGCAGCTCCTAAGAGTGATAATGTAATCAAGATAAGTGTTTATAATCCTACTAATTTGCCATTTAAAGGCGGAGTTTGTAAACTTAAAACAGGTGGGACAGAACCAACATGTAATGATTTTGATTCTGATGAACCTGCTTGTGGGCCTAGTGTTAATACAGGCGTTCTTGGTTGCTATTGGAAAGATTCAACCGACGGTTGTGAGAAAAATTCAGTTTGTACGACAGGTACACCAGATTTGATAACTTGTGGAACAACTGATGCAGAAGGAATACTTGGTTGTAATTATGATACAACTAATGGATGTCAGCAAGGAGACGCATTACCTTGTGCTTCTCCCTCTTTTTTTAATACTAGATCACTATGTGAAGCGCAAGGTGCTGATTGTGAATGGGATTCAACATCTGGAACAGGCGGCGTAGCTCCATCTATCAGTTGTAAACCTAATCTAGCATCAATGGCTTTTATCGTTAATCCAAAACAGATAAACCCTGGAAAATATGAAACATTTGATGCTTTATTCTCTATACCTGATGGTGTAACTCAAGGATCAACAGATCTTTGTCAGATAAATATAGAAGGTGCTACAACAGACGCAGTATACTACAAAGATTTCACAATAAAAATCCAATAAGGGGTGCAAAAATGAAAAAAAGATTAACTCAATCAGAAGAATTCGAGATAATGAAGATGATCCTGGATAAGTTCTTGTGGCTAGGTGTAGCTATTATGGGCTGGGGATTATTCAAAGTATTAGAAGAAAGCTTAACATCAGGCTTAACACTTATAATAACAGGTGCAATATTGCTGATATTATTCCTAATCTTAATTGTAAAGGAATATGAAATCATCTCATAAACAATGGAGAATATATTAGCACAGTTAAAGCCAAACGCAAAAAAAATTCTTTTATTTACTTTTTCTAAGATTTTATTTATTTCTCTTATAGTGGGTGGCCTTTTTTATCTTCTAAGATCCTTTGTAGACTTTAGCATATTCACTTTTGTTATTGATACACTAAATACAGAACTAGGACTTAATTTAACTATTCCTAACATAACTCAATATATTCCAACCGCAGTAAGTATTACTTTCTTAGTTCTTCTTTCTTTTTTTGTACTAGAATATAATATCCTAACAAAAATAATCTATCTATTCCATCCAGATGGCTTTTATTTCTATGAAAATGATGGAATATTCAAGATAAATGAGAAATTTATACCTTATTCTAATGTCGTAAGAATGACATTTGATAAAATATCCATATTAAACTCAGGAAACATCACAATTGATCTTACAGGAATGGACAAAACTAAAATAACACTTAAGTTCATAGATTATCCAGAGCCTGAAACAGACAAACTATTAAAGATAATCAATAACTATAGGGCAGCATTTTATGCTAAAAAAAGCGAAGATTATAAATATGAGCAAATACTGAATAGAGAATCATTCTAAAAATGAATAAAAAAGCTGCTATTGAATTATCTGTAAATTTTATCGTGATATTAGTTATCTCTATAGTAGTTTTTAGTTTCGGAATATACTTAATGAGTCAATTCTTTGATTATGGAAACAAAGTAATATTGGAAAGGGATGAAAAACACGAATCAGCTCTTGAAGATATGATGTATAGTGGCGAACAAGTAGCTATACCATTTGATCATAAAAGAATAGGAAATAAACAATACGATAAGTTTGCAATCGGTATCTTCAATACGATTGGCAATGCCAATGAACATACATTTACTACAACAGTAGAATTTACTCAAGCATATGATCCTTCTGGTACAGAGATAACTCCTACTCTTCCAGCTAATTGCGATCCAAAATCATGGCTTAAATCAGCAACAGGAATTCCATTTGGTGACGGTATAAAAATAACAAAAACAATAGAAAATTATGAAAAAGAAAAATTCTTAGTCGGCGTAGAGCCAGAAAATGCTCTAGAAGGAACATATTTATTTCAAGTTGATGTAACTTATGATGATCAACCTCAAGGTGGAAGCCAAACAGAACAATACGATCAATCACACATCCTTATAGTTGATGTTGTTTACTAAATCTGTTTAAATAATAAGAAACCTTCTATAACCTTATCTATAAAACCCATTTCATTTAATATCCAATAAGCACCATAAAAAAATCCACCAATTAATCCTAATTTTATCAAAAACCATGCAACTTTATATCCTGTTCTTTGTGTTAAAGGCTTCTTTTCTACAACAGGTTGTGTCTGTTTAACTTGTTGCTGCACAGGCTGTTCTATAGCCTGCTCTGTTTGTTGAAACTCTTGTTGTTGAGGCATAGCTTTCTGTTCCATCTTCATCCTCAACTCTTGTTTTAGCTGTTCTTCATCCATTTTCAATAATCAAATTAAAATCTTCAGCCTTTAATGCTGCTCCTCCAATAAGTGCACCATCAATATCTTCTTTAGATAATAACTCTTTAGCATTTGAGGGCTTCACTGATCCACCATATAATATTCTTATTTTAGCAGCAACTTCTGAAGAATACAATTCAGATATTAATGATCTAATAAACTTATGTGCGTCTTCTGCTTCAGCTGGTGTAGCTGTCTTTCCAGTTCCAATAGCCCAAACAGGTTCATAAGCAATAACGATATCTTTCAAATCAGAAATACCATCTAAAGCACCTTTAATATGATCTTCAACAACATCTTTCATTCTACCTTCTTCTCTTTCTGAGAGCTTTTCACCAACGCAAACTATAACTTTCAACTTATGCTCTAAAGCTTTCTTTATTTTTTTATTAATAACTTCATTATCCTCATTAAAATAGGCTCTTCTCTCAGAATGTCCTATAATCACATAAGAACATAATTCTTTTAACATGATTGGACTAATTTCTCCAGTATATGCGCCACTATCTTCAAAGTAAATATTCTGTGCTCCCACATCCACTTTATCAAGCTTACTAACAGCATCAATTGCAGTAAATGGAGGACATACTAAAATATCCACTTTATCACTTACTTTTATCTCTTTAACTAATTCAACAGCTTCTTTAACTGTTTTATTCATCTTCCAGTTTCCAGCTATAAGTTTTTTTCTCATCATAATCTCTCCGTACGACTTGACGAAGTTAATGTCGTACTTGATATTGCGTGTCGACCGAGCGTAACCAGTCGCCAGCTATAAGTTTTTTTCTCATCTTTTTTTATTTTTTATTTTATATTTATATATCTTTCTAATAATCAATCCAACTACAATCATTAGTAAAGCCATAAAAAATGTATTAAGAATTATCCTAACTAAAATATCATTAAAAAACCCTTGTTGATACATACTAACTAGAGTTTCATCAGATCTAAACAACCAACTCTCTCCAACAAAAAATATCCTATGAAACTTATCAAACAACCATCTAAAATTAAATCTAGTAATGATAAAAAACACAAAAGCATCTAAGAAAGTTAACCCTCCACCTATAATCAGACTAAGGCCAATCTTTTCTTTATCAATATAGTACAAACTAATAAGTAATATCAAAAACAACACCAACAATACATTAAGTAATATGATACTACTCTGAACCAGATTTCTAACATCTTTCATATGAGTTATCTCTTTTTCATTAAAAACATCAATATCTAATGTTCCACCATATTTTAAATAATCAATCAACTCAGAATTTATCTCTTCTATATCAGAAAATTCAGAATAAGTATCATACTTGATAAATAACTGCTGATGGAATTTCTCATCAAAAACCATTGTTTTTGCATTATGTAAATAAAGAACAAATGGAATATTAATAACTAATAGAATAAATACAACCCAAAATAAGATTTTCTTCTTATCCATATACAAACAATAAAAGAACTAATTATTTAAGATTTACTCTTTTAGGAACCATATTTCTATCATCTCTTTTAACACTAACAGTTCTCTTTCTAATTCTACGTTTAATTATGATCTCCTCAACTTCTAAGTCCTGTATTAATATCTCTCTTCCTGCAGCTTCTCTTTGAGCTTTAACTATCTCATCAACAACTTCTTTAGCTGGATTCTTAATAACAATTTCAGATTCTCTAACTTTAGGTGCACCTGAACTTCCGGTATCCATAACAGCTAGTTCTTGAGGGATATATGCTTCTAAAGGTATTCCTTCAAAAGCCTCTGACATATTTTTAAGTCCTTTATCATAACCTATTTCTATCTTCTTGTATTTAACATCAGCTATCTGCTCTGTTTCAGTAGGAAAATAAAACTTTCCAGCATATAAGGGAATATCAGCATTAACTAAACTATCATACGTTGCTCCTAAATCACCATGGGCAGTAACATTATAGCCTAAGCTGTTTAAAACTTGCGTTCCTATTGCATGTGGATTTTCATAACTCATTTTTGCCTCCAGCAAAAATGAGGCTTAAAAATCTCTGATTTTTTTTGGCCCATTTTTAATCTAGATGTATAACCTCTTTCTCTTCTTTAATCGCTTTAGCTATAGCTTCTTCAATAGATGATTTTGTCTTTTTATTGACTTCTTTTTTCACATTACCCATTCCTTGTTTTATTTCATTAGCAACAGCTTTTCTTCCAACTTCCCAAGGATTCTCTTCTTCTTTTTCTTCATTTTTCTTAGGTAAATTCTCATCAACAGTTTGTTCAAATTCTGATTTTTCTTCTTTTTTCTGCTCTTCTTGTTCTTCATTACTGTTATAGTTTCCAGAAGACTCTCCTTTGTACTTATCATCAGAACTATACTTATCATTACTATTATATCCTCCACCTATTTCATTAGCAATACTACTATCATATCTGTCTTGTTCCTGATCCCATAATGAATTGCTTTTATACATTATCAACCAAACCTTCTTGTTTCATAATATCTCTAACAACACCACCCAATTCAATTGCTAATGATGTAGTTAATTGAGCTCTAATATTATAAATATCTCCTTCTCTATAAGCTTCACCGATTCTTACAGCATCAAACTCTTCTTCAGTTCTAGGTCTACTTTTCTTAGCATGAAGTGTTATTAATCCACCAGGTATATTTCTTGTTAATGATCCTCTTATCATTGTTTCACCAATTCTATCCCAATATTTTAATACTGCTTCTTGATCAAACGAATATCTAACATAAGCTCTTGGATCTCCTTCCTTCATATCCTCATGTTTTTCTATTATCATTTTTAATTATTCTTGACTCATTTCCCCTAAAACCTCTATTCTAACCTGAGCTATAGTTCCAGGTTTTAAATCTTCAGGTGTGGGTC
>CAYUUQ010000104.1:0-4464 GCA_964447875.1 uncultured Methanosarcinales archaeon
ACTGGAACATTAGATGACGGAACTGTTTTTGATACTTCAGAAGGCAAACAACCAATAGAATTTGAAGTTGGTTCTGGAATGGTAATTCCTGGTTTTGATGCTGCTTTAGTAGGTATGAAAAAAGGAGAAGAAAAAGAAATAAAGCTTCCTCCAGAACAAGCATATGGTCCAAACAATCCTAATGCTATAAAGAAACTTCCTAAGGATAAGCTTCCTAAAGATCAAGAACCTAAACCATGTATGATCTTAATGATTGGAACACAACAAGGACAGTTTCCAGCAAAAATAATTGAAGTTGATGAAAAAGAAATTACAGTTGACTTAAATCATCCTATGGCTGGAAAAACACTAAACTTCAAGCTTAAGGTTGTTGAAATAACTTCAGCTTAATTTTTTTATTATTTTTCTTATAGCAAAGGTAACTAATTTTTGTACAATAAAACATACCTTTGCTTATTACGAATGGCAAACAAATATACTATAATTACTTTCCCTGAGTATAGAATTCTTAAATTAAAAATTTTAAATAAAAAAGAAATAAAATTAAAAGACTTATTCGTCTTCTAAAGCTGCCTGAGCTGCTGCAAGTCTTGCAATTGGAACTCTAAATGGTGAGCAGCTTACATCGTTTAATCCTATCTTGTGACAGAACTTAACTGATTCTGGTTCACCACCATGTTCACCACAAATTCCAAATTCAATATCTGGATTAACTTTCTTTGCAGCTTCAACACATAGTTTCATAATCTTTCCTACGCCTGTTTGATCAATGCTCTGGAAAGGATCTCTTTCATAGATTCCTTCTTCAACATAAGGCTTTAGGAATTTTCCTGAGTCGTCTCTGGAAAAACCACATGTCATTTGTGTTAGATCATTTGTTCCGAAGCTCATGAAGTCAACTTCTGAAGCGATTTCGTCAGCTGTTAATGCTGCTCTTGGAACTTCTATCATTGTTCCCATCATATAGTCTTCGCCACGTTTAACTCCTAGGTCTTCAGCAACTTTATCAACAATTGCTTTTATTGTTAAGTACTCTTTAACATTTCCAACAAGTGGAACTTCGATCCAAGGCATTGGGTTAACACCTTCTTTCTTACTTTCAATTGCTGCAGTTAATATTGCTTTAGCTTGCATCTCTGAAATTTCAGGGTATTTAACACCTAATCTACATCCTCTGAATCCAAGCATTGGATTAAATTCATGCAAGTTAGCTATTGTATCTTTGATCTTTTGTGCTTCAACACCTAAGCTTTTAGCAGCTAAGTCTATATCTGCGTCTTCTTTAGGTAAGAATTCGTGTAGTGGAGGATCTAATAGCCTGATTATAACTGGCATTCCATCCATAACTTTGAATAAACCTTTGAAGTCTTCTTTTTGCATAGGTTCTAATTTTGCAAGAGCTTTTTTCCTGTCATCAACATTATCTGACAAGATCATTTCTCTTATAGCATCAATTCTGCTTCCTTCAAAGAACATATGTTCAGTTCTACAAAGTCCGATACCTTCTGCTCCGAAGTCTTTTGCAACTTGTGCATCGTGTGGTGTATCTGCGTTTGTTTTTACTTTAACTGTCCTGTACTTATCAGCCCACTCCATTAATTTTCCAAAGTTTCCTGATAATTCTGGATCAATAACTGCAAGAGCTCCTTCAATAACTTCTCCTGTTGTACCGTCAAGAGTTAAGTCATCAAGTTCTTTTAGTTCTTTATCGCCAATTACACATTTACCTTCTTTTTCAGTGATAACTGCTGCATCGCAACCTGCTACACATGGCTTACCCATTCCTCTTGCAACAACTGCTGCGTGAGATGTCATTCCGCCTCTGCTTGTTAAGATACCAACTGAAGCATTCATTCCTTCAATGTCTTCTGGAGATGTTTCTGTTCTAACTAAGATAACTTTTTCTCCTTTTTCAGCAAGTTCGTGAGCTTTGTCTGCAGTAAATACAATCTTACCAACAGCTGCACCAGGTGACGCCGGAAGTCCTTTTGCAAGAACTGTTGCTGTTTTCTTTGCTTCAGGGTCAAGTGCTTTATGTAATAACTGGTCTAGTTGGTCTGCATCAACTCTTAATATAGCTGTTTTCTCGTCAATTAAACCTTCATCAACCATTTCAACTGCCATTCTTAATGCAGCAGCTGCAGTTCTCTTACCATTTCTTGTCTGTAAGATGAATAGTTTTTTATCTTGTATTGTAAATTCCATGTCCTGCATATCCTTGTAGTGTTTTTCAAGATCTTGATAGATCTTTACAAGTTCCGCATAGTTCTCTGGCATCTGTTTTTCTAATTCTTCAATATGTTTTGGTGTTCTAATTCCAGCAACAACATCTTCACCTTGTGCGTTCATAAGATATTCACCATAGAAGTGGTTTTCTCCTGTTGAAGGGTTTCTTGTAAAGCAAACACCAGTTCCTGATGTTTCTCCCATATTACCAAATACCATTGTCTGAACATTAACAGCAGTTCCTTTTAGTCCTGCGATGTTATTGATTCTTCTATAAGCAATAGCTCTTTTGTTGTTCCATGAACCAAAAACAGCGTCGATAGACATTCTTAATTGTTCCCTTGGATCATCTGGGAATGATTTTCCTGTAGCTTCTTTAATAACTGCTTTGTATGCTTCACAAACTGCTTTCCAGTCTTCTGCTTGTAAGTCTAGATCAGCTTTGTAGCCTTTTTCTTCCTTTACTTTGTCTAGAGCAGCTTCAAAGTGTTCGTGTTCAACACCCATAACAACATCTCCAAACATATTAATGAATCTTCTGTATGCATCATATGCAAATCTTTCATTGCCTGTCTTTTTAATAAGGCCCTGAACAGAAGTATCGTTTAATCCTAAGTTTAGAACAGTATCCATCATACCAGGCATGCTTACTGCTGCGCCAGATCTTACTGATACTAATAGTGGATTTTCTGGGTCACCTAATTTCATACCCATGTCTTGTTCTAGTTCAGCAAGTTTTTCATCAACTTGGTCATCGAATCCTTCTGGATACTTTTTTCCTAGATTATAATATTCAGCACATGCTTCAGTAGTACATGTAAAACCAGGTGGAACTGGAACTCCTAATTTAGTCATCTCAGCTAAATTAGCTCCTTTTCCTCCAAGAACCTGTTTCATGCTCTTGTCCCCTTCTTTAAAACTATAAACCCATTTTTCACTCATTTTTTTATTCCTCCATTAATCTAAGGTTCATAAGAAATACATCTATTTTCCCCTTAGCTTTTACTATTTCATATGGGACCGAGGGTTTACTATGTATTTATAAATTTTATGTATATAATGCCCTCAAATCATCATATATTTCTCCTCTAGAAATGGCTGGCAATTTTAAGCTGGAAAAGCTGCATCAAATCATCATTAACTTTCCTTAAATGATATAATATTGTTCTTTCAAAAGCCTTAATATTTTTTAGATTTTGTATATTTTTTAGTATATTTTCTCTCTTTTCATAAAACTCTAATATCTTTTCTTTCTTAAAGTCATAAAATAATTCATAGAATAGTCTTATCAGTTTACTTGTCTCTTTATATACAAAACTAATCTCTTTTCTAATATTAAATGAATCAAACATAATAATGTCTTTAGCAATTGCTTCATAATTATCACATAATTCTTCCATCTCCTGTATAAAATCATACATTATGGCTGTTTTATCAAACTCTTTGTATCCTTTTTTATTCAACACTCTCAAGCAAAAAGTTGTAAATTTATCAACATCTTTGTCTCTTATTTGTATCCCCTTTAACAGTTCCTTATCCCCTTTTTCTAATGCTACCAAACTATCTTCGGTAATTGCCATTATCAAAAGAAATATCCTTCTAAAAATATTATCAAACTGTTTATCTGTAGTTCCTGAAACCTCTCCAGCAATACAATAATTTTCTCCTTGTTCTATAACTGCAGAGCCAATTAAAGAATCAATAGTTTCTTGTGAATAACTCATCTCTTCAGGAGTCTCAAATAATATCTTAATCCTATCATAACCTTTTACATAAGCGCCAATTATATACAATTTTATCAGTTTTTTATTTAATCCATTAACATTTATTTCTACTTCACTCTCAGAATAATCTTTTTGTGTAGAGAAAGTAATACTTCTTTCTTGTTCTTTAACCCCTAGTTCATCTTCCTTACTTAAGTTATACTTCTTAACCCACTTACTTGGTAAAGAAACAACTAACGTAGATCTTCCTAATTTGAATATCTTTCTCCTCATGACCATTGTAAATACTTAGAAATATATAAACTTTTCTCTTTTTTATGTATTGACATATATAAATTATACAAGTATATGTATTAATATCAATATATATAACATATGAAAAAAGTATATATATTTTCTCGACTACTGTATTACTAGGGGGATAAAAATGATAGAATCCGATACAAGGCGAGTAGTAAAAGAAGACGAAATAGTGTATGGTGAATACCTAGACACAGTTGATCGTGGTATGAAT
>CAYUUQ010000104.1:4474-5228 GCA_964447875.1 uncultured Methanosarcinales archaeon
AGAAACTAAAAAATATCTTTGGGCTAGTATTTTCTTTTTTACTAGCCATAATTTCATTTTTCGTAGTAAAAGAAGAATCTCAAAATCAATATAGAGATTATAGGTTTTTATGAGGTAATTAAAATGTCAAAAAAATACAATCCATGGGAAGATGACTATAATGAATTTTTTGATAGATATAGTTTAGAGGATGATATGCAGGAGTTTAATGAGAAATAATTATAAAATCTTTTTTAATATTTCCATAGCCGCTTTTCCATCAACCTTACCTTTAAACTTAGCCATGATTAATCCCATATACCCACCAGGATTTAATCCAGGTTTAGAAGCCACAATCTTCTTAATTTCGTCTTCTAAATCTACTTCCTCTACTTTATACTTAGAAAGATCTAATTTATTACCTAAAGAAACATCAACTATTATATTCATAACATTATTTTTTAATATTTTACTATCACCTAAAGCACCAAATACTTGAACTATATTTTTTTTAGAAACATTACTAACATCCCCTTTATTTTTCTTGATTTCAGACTTATAAGAAAGTAAAGTCTCACAAACAAAAGCAGATTTTATTTCTTTATTTTTAGAAACAAGTTCTTCAAATAATTCCAAATCATTGCCTAGGCTTTTTATTTTATCCTTACCTATACCATATTTCTTTTCCAACTTATCTAATTTATCTGATATTAGTTCAGGAATCTCGATATTATCTATCATTTCTTTAGTAATCTGTATAGGTTTAACATCTGTT
>CAYUUQ010000105.1:0-5215 GCA_964447875.1 uncultured Methanosarcinales archaeon
AACACTGGCTAATCCTTCTAAAGTTGAACTAGGTTTCATTGTAGTAATATCACAAGCATATCCATGATTAGCTAAATGTGTTAAGTCAGTAGCAACATTTTCTCCAGTAAGTCTTGATGCAACATAACCAGCAAGAGAATTAAAATTAGCCGCGTGCCTCTTCATTTCACCAGGGAAATGGGTGCATAAGTATGCAATAGCTGTTCCCCAATTTATACCTGCAGATAGCTTTGGACTACCAGTTTCCATATATCTTTCATCTTCTGTTTTACCCATAGCAGATAATGTAGATCTTGCAGAACTTGAGTCATGATCATAATCAATAGGAAATACAGGATTCATATCTTTGTCAAACACATAACCTGCTGCTCCATGACTATCAAGAACAATCATCTTTAAATTAGCTCTAACTTCTGCTGGAAGCGAAGCTAAAAACATTCTTGTTGCTCCACTTGCTTCATCAAGCCTTTCTACTGTAAGATTATCTCTAACATCTGTATAATTTTCATTAGCTACACTTGGAACATCTGTTACTCTAACTGGTGCACTACAGCTTTTAGGTTCGCATTTGTAAGCTGCTGCGTGAAAATTAGTTTTTCCTAAATCCATTGTTGCAATATATACGGGTTTTGACATTTTACATTCCTCCTTCTATAGAATTCTCTAATTTACTTAAGCCAATATTGGCAATACTCTGATTAATCATTGTGAAATTTATACAGCTTTTAATACCCTAGTAGCACCCGGTCTTACATATTGTTTATGTACAGCATCTGCACCATATATTCCAGCCATATGGTCTGTAAATGCATCTACTTTATCGGTTGGTACAAAATGTAGTGTTCCACCTCTAAAGCCACCGCCTGTTACTCTTGAACCAATGTCGAATTTTTGCTTACGAGCATATTCTCTTGTACTGACTACCATTTGTTCTATTGGACCAGTTTCTTCTTCTCCATGGACCCAATAATTCTTTAATTTGTCTCTTGAACTATCTCCTGATTCGTTTATGTTTATCAAGAATTTTTTAGCATCTCCTGCTTTTAATGCACTAACAGTTGCTTTAACACGCTCGTTTTCTTCATAGAAATGATCTGCAAGGAATACCTTCTCTGGCCCAAATTTCCGTATCAAATCTACTTTTTCTGCTTTGAATTGATCGTAACTAACTTGAGATAAGTTTGATTTTTCAAAGTAACCAGCTACTTCTTCCATGCCGTGCCTTATTCTATTATATTCAGGAGTTAATTCTGCATGTCCTTGTTCTGCAGGATTAACAACTATTGCTGTGTAGCCTAAGTCTGCAAATGTTTTTTCCAAAACTTCAAATTCTGGCATCAATGGATTAGAGAAATCTATTGTTATTATTCCATCATGCAGACAAGCCATTTGATCCATCAAACCACATTCTTTATTCATATAAAGTTCTGATTTTTGTGCTATCTGCGCCATCTCAACTTTACTTAGTTTAAGATCATAAGCATCATTATAAGCAGTTAAAAGTTCAGTTGCAAAGCCTGCTGATGAACTTAATCCAGAACCATCTGGAACACCACCTAAAACAGCGGCATCTAATCCACCAATCTCTCTAACTTTACTTAATTCTGTTATTACTCCAATAGCTAAAGCTGCTTTTCCATATTGTTTACTAATATCTTTAGCTTCAGTTGGTAAATCGCTGAGATTAATTTCAAGATCAAAATAATCTTTACTATGTAATCTTACTTTTTGTTCATCATTTCTCATAGCAAGCATCAAGTTACTTAATGGACCAACAGATGCAGCAAGAACTCTTCCGCCATTATGGTCTGTATGGTTTCCATCAACTTCAATTCTTCCTGGAGTGTCTATAAGATAAGTTTCTCCATTTCTTTCTCCAAAATTATCTGTAAAGTATTTGAATAATTCTTGGTATCTCGGTATTTGTGCAGCTACGTTATCAGGATAAAGTGGATTTAAATCATTCATTACTATCCTATCTAGACTTGTTGCTGTTAAAATATTTCCTATTTGTTTTATTGTTGCCATTTTCTATCTTCCTCCTTGTTGATTAAATTCAAACATTGTTGTATGATGGTAAGGATTACCTCTTGATATCATTGGAGACTTAAACTCTCCGCCATTTTCTTCCCAATGTTCTGGCATGTTAATTAAGTTAACAAGTCTTTGTGCTTCCATACATATTCCACCATATTGTTTAAATATTGTTTCAGCTAAGAAAAATCCAGCGTACAATTGGAAAGTTTCTTGATCAGTTCTCATAGTTAAAGATCTTCCTGATTCAGATGTTAAGTTTACCCACGCAGTTTCAGCATCAGTTGGGAAAACTAATGAATTATCATAACCAGTTTTTCCAAATCTTTTTTCTTCACCTACTTTATGTGGTTCTCTAAAGTCATATGGTGTTCCATCAACAGATTCAATATCATGGGTTGGAACTAGCAAGCCTTCTTCAGTTCTTTGCCATCTATTAGCGTTTGTTTGCAATGTATGATTATGGATTGTTGTAGTTGGTTTACCTTCACTATCTACTCCATCTAAATTAAAATAACCATGAAATACCATATTTACGGGAGATGTTATTCCATCTAGTGATTTAGCCATATAGTCTAACCTAAGATGACCGCTTGCATATAGTGTTACTTTTGCAGTTGCTCTAACTGTACCACGATATCCTTGATCTCCATCTGGACTTTCAAGAGAATATAATACATGAGCTGTATGATCATCTGAATCATAATTTACAACTCTCCACATTTTAGAACTCCACCCTTTTTCTCCGCCATGTAAAGAATTAGGACCATCATTTGCAGATAGGTGAGCAGTTATACGATCAGTAGCTTTGTAGGTAGCATTTTCTATTCTATTTCCAACCCTACCTACAACAACATCACCATTATAAGAACCATCAGCTACATAATCAGCTATTGATGGATAACCTAATAGAATATTTACTGGATCATTTTCTCCAGGCACGAGAAAATCCAACATAGTAGGACCAAAATTTGTTAATGTTGTTGAAGCACCAGTTTTTGTATCAAGTAATCGTATGTTTGTTAATCTTGTATCCTGTTTTTCTCCTAAATTAACCCATCTAAAGTTATCTAAATTTTCTTCGCTTGCTTCCATTCGTGGCATCTTTTATCCCTCCTATCACTAGTCGCCTCTTTTTGTTTATGTTTAAAATTTAAAAAATAAAAAAATGAATTAATGTGTTGTCCAGATATATTGGTTCAATACATTTTCTAATTGCTCTTGTCTTCCGCTTTCTGGTCTTACTTCACCATTAGTTAATGTATATTTTTCTAATGCTTCAAAATCTGCAACACCATTTCTTTCTATTTCTTGACCCATTGCATCATGATCCCAAGTAGCATATCTTTCTTCAATGAAACTATCTAGTGCACGATCTTCTATAAGTCTATTTGCTACTTTTAGTCCAAATGCAAATGCATCCATTGCACCAATGTGGGCTAATGCTAAATCTTCTGGCGTATTTGATTGTCTTCTTACTTTTGCATCAAAGTTTAGGCCACCTGTTGTAAAACCACCCATCTTTAAGATTGGCAGCATTGCTAGTGTTGTTTGGTATATGTCTGTTGGGAATTGATCAGTATCCCATCCATTATTTGAGTCTCCCCTATTTGCATCAACTGAACCAAGCATACCATTATCTGCAGCAACAACTAAGTCATGTTGGAAATCATGTCCTGCTAGAGTTGCATGATTAGCTTCTATGTTAAGTTTGAAATCATCTGCAAGATTATTTGCTATTAAAAAACTGATTACTGTAGCAGCATCAAAATCATACTGATGTTTTGTTGGTTCCATTGGTTTTGGTTCTATATAGAATTGACCTGTAAAACCAATATCTTTTTTATGTGCTACTGCTCCATGCATAAATGCTGCAAGATGTTCTAATTCTCTTTTCATATCTGTGTTTAATAGAGTATCATAACCTTCTCTACCTCCCCAGAAAACATAACCTTCTCCTCCTAGTTTTGCTGTAACTTCCATTGCTTTTTTTACTTGTGCAGCTGCGTAAGCAAATGCTTCTACTCTTGGATTAGTACCTGCACCAGACATAAATCTTGGATTTGAGAAAGCGTTTGTTGTTCCCCATAATAGTTTTTTACCATAATCTTGTTGTATTACTTCTAGTCTATCAGCCATTTTATCTAATCTTTTATTGGTTTCTGCTAGATTTCCTGCTTCGTCTACTATGTCGCGATCATGGAAGCAATAAAAGTCAATACCTAGTTTGTCCATAAATTCAAACGCAGCACGCATCCTATGTACTGCTGCTCGTTCAGCACTTTGAGAATCATATGATCTGTATGAAACTGTTCCTGGACCAAATGGATCTCCACCTTCACCACGCATTGAATGCCAGTATGCCATTGCAAACCTTAGATGATTTTTCATAGCTTTTCCAGCAACTATTTGATCTGGGTTATATTGCTTAAATGCAAATGGGTTTTTACTATCTAATCCTTCAAATCCAACATGGGGTACAGTTGGAAAATATTGTTTTGCCTGTTTTGCTGCCATTTTTTATCTACCTCCGTTAAAAATTTTATATTTATCACTTATATTATTATGAAATTGCATACGGGTAAATGAGAAAAAGTCCTTACAGTGTTTAAATAATGGTGCTAAAGCCGTTTTAACCCCCGCTATTGTTTAATTATTAAACCGTAAATTTAACGACTAAAGTGAGCTACTCTTATATAAAGCTTGGTATTTGTCGACGGGAGTTTTTGTACCAAGGTGGTGACGAAAAATAGCAAGTTTTATTTGTCTAAATAATCTTAACTTTCCAAAAGTTTAAAAGTTTTATTTCATTCTCGTTAAGCTATGCCGAGGCTATTAGTTCATCTACCTGGAACCATCAGTTTTATTGAAACTATGGATACATGTGATATAGTAGCTAGAAAGTTTGGTGCATATGTTTTTCCAAGTAGTGATCAATATATTGCATCACAGCAGAAGGATTTAATACCTGATGTGATTGTGACTACAGATCGTGAGAGATTTGAGGGAACTAAAATGTTAAGGGATTTTAGAGACTCAATTTCTGGTTCTCATGTTCTTCTTCTAAATTCAGATGCAACAGGCACTGCAAGTGCAAATGCTGGTATCGAAGTAGAACGTGGTGATGACCTAAACGTTCAGTTTTTATGGGACGAAACAAATGACAGATGGTCAGTAGGTG
>CAYUUQ010000106.1:0-5128 GCA_964447875.1 uncultured Methanosarcinales archaeon
TATGAAGGTTATGAAGTTCAAACAGCAATTTCTGCTGAAAAAGCATTAGCATATATTGAAGCACCTAATCCAAATTATCCAGACTTAGTAATACTAGATATAAGTATGCCTGGCATTGGTGGAATAGGATTTCTTAAAAGGATGAATGAACTTAAAGAACAAAATACAGATTATAGTGGGGTAGAAGTAATGGTTCTTACAGCACGAACAGCCATGAGAAATTTTTTCATGACTGAGGGTATAGGCATTTGCGGTTTTGTTGAAAAACCTTGTGATATGGGTGATTTATTAGGATATGTTAAGAAAGCTCTTTCTCCTGGTCAACAAGAAGGAAACCAAACACAGTATTCGCCTACTCCTTAACTATTCGATACATTTATATTTCTTTTTAAGTTATTATCTAAGGTATGAAGAATTTAGCTATACTAGGATCAACTGGCTCAATAGGAAAACAAACATTAGAGTTAGTTAGAGAACATCCTGATGAATTTAGAGTTGTTGCATTAAGTTGTAATAATAACATTGAACTTCTTAAAAAACAAATTGAAGAATTTAATCCTGAATTAGTAGCTGTATTTAATAAAGAAAAAGCTGAATTATTAGTTGATTCTGAACCAGGTATGCAAGGATTAAAAAAAATAGCTTCTTTAGAATCAGCAACAACAGTAATAAACTCATTAGTCGGTTCTATTGGTGTTTTACCTACAATAGAAGCGATAAGAAACAATAAAGATGTGGCACTTGCAAACAAAGAAACACTTGTTACAGCAGGAGATATAGTTATGAAGGAAGTAAAAAAACATAATATAAACTTAATGCCCATTGATTCAGAACATTCTGCTATTTTTCAATGTCTAAATGGAGAAAATCATAAAGAAGTAAATAAAATAACACTAACCTGCTCTGGTGGTGCATTCAAAGACTATACATTAGATCGACTCAAAACAGCTAAAGCAAGTGATGCATTAAAACATCCAACATGGAATATGGGTTCTAAGATTACTATTGACTCAGCTACATTAATGAATAAAGGTTTTGAAGTTATTGAAGCTCATCATCTCTACAATACTCCTTATGATGATATTGAAGTTGTAATACATCCAGAATCTATAATACATTCATTTGTTGAATTTCATGATCATTCAACTATAGCACAATTAGGCATTCCAAGTATGAAAATTCCGATTCAATATGCATTAACATACCCTAAACGTTTCAAAAACTCTGCTTTACCTAGATTAGATATTGCAAAAACACAAAATCTTACTTTCAAAGAGCCAAATATGGATCTATTTCCTTGCCTGAAATATGCCTATATTGCTGGTTATCATGGTGGAACACTACCTGCAGTTATGAATGCAGCTAATGAAATAGCAGTTAAATACTTTTTAGAAAATAAGATCTCTTTATTAGATATTGCAAAAACAATAAAACAGGCTATGGATAACCATAAAATTATTAAAGAGCCGGGTTTAGAAGAGATAATAGATATTGATAAAAAAATAAAAGAGGAAACAGAAAATAAATTAAAATGAACATAGCATTGATTGTCGGAGCAGGTATAGGAAAAAGAATGGGGGGTAGTAAGAATAAGATACTTAATCTTCTTGATAATAAACCTATAATATATCATACCATAAAAACATATCATGAATGTGATTTTATTGATAAAATAATCATAATAACAAAAAAAGACAGCTTTGATATAATAGAAAAACTAAAACAAGAACATAACTTTAACAAGATAGAAACTTCTTTAGAAGGTGGAGAAAAACGTCAAGATTCTGTCAACAACGGAATTTTATATCTTCACACATGTAAGGCAGATGATATTATAATAATTCATAATGCTGTTAATCCATTTGTATCAAAAAAGACAATAGCAGAAACAATTAATGCTGCTATACGTCACGGTGCGGCTGTAGCAGCACATAAATGTAGAGATAGCATTAAAGAAGTTAATGAAAAAGGTTTTGTTGAACAAACATTAGATAGGAGTAAACTATGGCAGATGCAAACACCTCAAGCAATAAAATACAGTTTTGCAGTAAAAGCTTTCAAAAAAGCATATGAAGACGAATATTATGGAACTGATGATGTTGAATTAGTTGAAAGGATAGGTAAAAAAGTAAAGATTATTGAATCAAATCCAGAAAATATAAAGCTTACCTGGCCAGTTGATATGACTATTGCAAGAAACCTAGTTCAATCTTCAAGGATAGGTTTTGGTCATGATTCCCATCGTTTTGTAGCAGAGGATGGAGATGAGAAAGATAAGAAACTTATTTTAGCAGGAGTAGAAATAGAAAATGAAATGGGTTTTGCTGCTAACTCAGATGGAGATGTTGTATTACATTCATTATTCAATGCCCTCTCTCAGTCAATTGGTGAAAGAAGTATAAGCCATACAGCTGACAAGATGCTTGACAAGGAAGGAATAAAAGATTCAAAAGAATACTTAAAAGTTATATTAAATAAATTAGAAGAACGTCATTATAAGATAAATAATATAGGTATAATGTTTGAGGGTAAGAAACCTAATATTTCTGAAAATGAAGAAAGTATGAAAGAGTCCTTAGCAGACTATGTAGCCTAGACAAAGAAAGCATAGGAATAACTGCTACCTCAGGCGAAGAACTAAGTCCCTGGGGCAAGGGAGAAGGAGCACAAGCATTTTGTGTTGTAACAATTACTAAAAAATGAGAGCATATGCTAAATTAAACCTGACACTGGATGTTCTCAATAAAAGAAAAGATAATTTTCATAACATTAATTCTATAATGCAACAAGTTAACTTATATGATGAATTATTATTTGAAAAATCAAAAAAAATAATTGTAAAATCTCAATTTAAGGATGACTTAGTAAAAAAAGCAGCTGAAAAACTAAAAGAATTATTTTGTATAGAACAAGGAATAAAGATAACTGTAAAAAAGAACATTCCGACAGGTGCTGGTCTTGGTGGGGGTTCAGCTGATGCTGCTCTAACTTTATTAGTTTTAAACAAACTTTGGGATATAAACTTACACTTAAGAGATCTCAAAGATATAGCATTAGAATTAGGAACAGACATACCTTTCTTCTTAGAAGCAAATTGTGCATTAATTTCAGGAAAAGGAGATAAAATAGAAAAACTAAATGGAAAAGAGTACTTAATAGTCTTGATCAATTCAGGATATGAACTATCATCGAAAGATGCATACAAAAAACTTAGTAAAACAAAATATAAAAAAACAAAATCAACACTAAAATTCAGAAAAACAAAGAACTTAAAACATCTTCATAATGATTTCATAAATATCCAATCACAGGATGTATTAGAAATAATAGAAGAACTAAAACAATTAAAAGCAACTGCCGCATCGATAACTGGAAAAGGCCCAACTGTATTTGGGATATTTAAAAATATTAAAGAGGCTAAGAAGGCATACAATAAATTTAAAGATAAGTATGCGTTCGTTAAGTTAACTAAAACATTAAAATGAAAGTAAAACTAGCAAATACTCACGGATTTTGTTTTGGAGTTAAGAAAGCAATAGATTGTGTTCTTGAACTAAAAGGTAATGCTAATACATTAGGTCCACTTATCCATAATCCTCAGTTTGTAGAAGAATTAGAGAAAAAAGGGATAAAATCTGTTGACACAATAGAGGAAATAGACGAAAAAACTGCAATTATTAGAACTCATGGTATATCAGATAAACTAATAGAAGAACTAAAACAATTAAACTTAGAAATAATTGACTTAACTTGCCCATTTGTAAAGACTGTTCAGGATCATGCTAAAAAATTAGAATCAGATGGTTATCAGGTTATAATAGTTGGAAAAAAGGGCCATCCTGAAGTAGAAGCAATAAAAGATAATCTAAAAAACGGAATAATCCTTAATAAATTAGAAGAAGCAGAATCATTATCACAATATGAAAGGATAGGAATAGTTGCTCAAACAACGCAGAAAGTAGAACATTTCCTAAAGATAGGGGATGAATTGAAAAAACATGCAAAAGAGATTAAGTTGATTAATACAATCTGCAATGCTACACAAGAAAGACAAGAGGCTGCTTTAGAATTAGCACATGTTGTAGATATAATGGTTGTTGTAGGTGGGAAAAACTCATCAAATACTAAACAACTAATGACATTATGTGAAACATTAGTTGAAACTCACCATATAGAGACTGTAGATGAGTTAGATAAAGTGTGGTTTGAAAACAAAGAAATTGCGGGTATAACTGCAGGTGCTTCTACTCCTGATTCAATAATAGAAGAAATAAAAAATAAAATAGAATTATTCTAAGAATAATGCTGCATTCTTTGGATCGTACTTCCATTCAGAAGTTAACTTTCCTGTTTTCTTATAATACTTAACAAGTCTTTTGATTTTAGACTCGGTTAAGATTAATCCTCTCTTAGCTGTTTTGTCTGGATTATTTGTTTCAAGATGTTTTTTAATTGCAACAACTTTCTTAATTAATGCTCTTAAATCTTCAGGTATCTCTAATGCTAGATCTTTTTCTTCTAAGATTTTTGTAATTTTTTTCTTAAGAACTAAACTAACATCTGGTAAACCATAAGCATCTCTTAATGCCATACCAATCTGACTAGGGCTTTTTCCTTCCTTAGCTAATTTAACTATCAACATCTCAGTCTCTTTTGGACTATATCTTAACCAAACCGGAGCTTTCTTAACTGTAGGTTTCTTGCTTCCAGCTTTTCCTTTTCTTCTAGAGTGCATTCTTGCCATATTTTTCACCTTTTATATATTTGTTTAAGTAAGGAAACATTTGAGAAATTCATCTGTCTCCAGCATAACTAAGCTACAATTAATGTAACCGAATTACCTCTTAACAAGCTATAGAAGTGCTGTTTCATTTATAAATCTAACGAAAAAGAATAGAATAGTCCCGGGCAGATCCCCACCGAGTGAGAAGTCACTCGACACCTTCATGAGTTTCGTTTAATTTGGCAAATCTGAATTACAAATCTGCTAAAGCAGATTTGCGCTCAAGCTCACAAGAAGTATAAAATAGCCCCGGGCAGATTCGAACTGCCGTCAACTCTGGTTTGTAGTCGGTAGTGAGTGGTTTTTGGTTTAAATTTTTTACAGATTCGAACCTGTGTGCCGAAC
>CAYUUQ010000107.1:0-5121 GCA_964447875.1 uncultured Methanosarcinales archaeon
TAAACAGTTTATTGAAGAATTCTTACAGAAGTAATTTACTTACAGAACTATTAATTTAGAATAAGATCAGATTAATCTATAAAAAATAAACAAATAAATAAATTTATCTGGTTGCGTTAACCATTTTAAGCTGAGCTGGTTGGTCTATTGTGTATTTAGCACTATATCCCAGAATATCGTTTGCTTTTGTTGGGTCTGCAAATAGTTTTGGTGGATCACCTGTTCTACGATCCCATTCTAAGATTGGAAGAATCTTATCTCCCATTAGTGTTTTATCAAGAATCTCTATTGAGTTAGGTTTTCCTTCATTATCATAACTTAATGCTCTGTATTTTGATCCACCATTAGATTCTTCGTCTGATTTAGCTAAGAATAATGCTTCATAGCCTATAGCAGATAATGACTTATTGATAACATCTTTAACAGAATTGCCATTTCCAGTTCCTAAGTTATATACTCCACTAGGTGCAGTTAAAGCTTTAACATGCCAATTTGCAAGATCTACTACATGAGCATAGTCTCTTATACATGTTCCATCTGGAGTATTAAAATCAGTTCCAAATGCATACATGAATTCTTTTTTACCATCTTTTCTGTCTAAAATAGTCGATCCTTTGTCTTCTCTAGCTTCATAACTTTTTACAGTATCAAATATTATTGGAATAAGGTGTGTTTCTGGGTTATGATTTTCTCTTAATCTATCATTTCCCCATGCGTTAAAGTATCTTAAGATTACATGATCTTTTCCAAATTTTTTGGCAAAATGTTCTAATGTTAATTCGTTCATTACTTTAGTCCAACCATATACATTTACAGTATTTCTTAGTCTTGTTTGTGAATCATTTGATTGAACATATTTCCAGAATTCTGCAAAATCTTCGTCGCTAGATAATCTTTTAGAAGTAAAATCAAGTAGATATTGATGTAATTTTTCACCAGATAGTTTTCCTACTTGGGTTGTTGCAGGGTCAAGTTGAGACTCATATTTTCCCTTTCTGTTTAAATCTTTAAATCTTAGAACGTCTAGTTCTGTAAATCCATTTCCCGGATCCATATTTCCAAAAGTAGCTGCTGTTGAGGACTTTATTATCCTTTCAATACCCATAGAGTATGCTGATTTTACAAAATTATAGAAGTTAACTACGTTATTATCAACAAATTTTTCAGGTTCTTGTTGTGAGATTCCAGCTTCAATTAATGCAGCAAAATCAATAGCAGCATCGATGCTTTCGTTATCTATTTTTCTTTCAAAGTCAATGATATCATTTAGATCTTTAGGATTTCCTACATTTCCATCATGTAGTCTTATTCTATTGCCATTAGGCCCAATTCCATTTAATGTAATTTTTCCACTAGGTTCTCCCTCCTCAGAAGGCCTATTTGCTAAATTTATAGTACTATAAACAGCATTAACTGTTCCATTGAAATTAGGATCTCTAGTTAAGTCCATAATATTAACATTGTGTCCTTCAGTTAATAGTGTTTTTACTGTATGACTACCAATATATCCTGCTCCACCTGTTACTAAAACTCTCATTATGAATCCCCCCTTAGAACCTCTTTTTAAGTTAGGATTAAGTTTTTATTTAAAAACGTTTTGATAGTCAAAAATAACTATTTTAACCTAAACCTTTTAGAAAACTATGTTTTTTTAACCTTTTATGCTTTTCATCTCTTTTAAACCATAAAGTTTATAAACCGAAAAGTAGTTCCTAGTAATAACATTAATAACGGTGATAATGTGGGAAGAATAAAGACAAAATTGGTTAAGAGAATAACAAATGATTTGATTAGTAAGTATCCTGATAAGGTTAAAGATAACTTTGAAGAGAATAAAAAAGCAGTAAATGAACTTACAGATATACAAAGTAAGAAGATTAAAAATACCATTGCTGGATACGTTAGTAAGAAGATTAAAGCTCAGAAACAATAAACAAATAACTAGAAACAAAAATAACCTTGGAGGTTGAGAAAGATGGCTGACGACAACAGTATCTTTATTGGCGGGAAACCGTTTATGAACTATGTAACAGGAGTTGTGATGCAGTTTACAACAAAGAATGCATCAGAAGTGATATTGAAAGCAAGAGGAAAGTTCATAAGCAGAGCAGTTGATGTAGCAGAGGTTGCTTCAAAACGATTTCTTGAAGGAACTATCGATGTTAAAAACATAAAAATTGACTCAGAAGGCTTCCAAAACAAAGAAGGCAAAGATGTTAGAGTTTCATTGATTGAAATAACTCTAGGTAAGAAATAATTAATTTTGGGGTGTTAGTTGAAATGCAAATAGAAACTTATACTATAGAAGAAACTATGTTTCAGAAAGTTGGACATGCTGTTAAGTCTTTATTTAGGGACATGTTTAAACGATTTTAATTGTTCTATTCACAATAATTTTATATAGTTCTTTATTGTTTTATGTTTATAATTGGGCCTGTAGCATAATGGATAGTGCTTCCGGCTTCGGTTTTTTCAAAGAAGTTACCGGACGGTAGGGGTTCGATTCCTCTCAGGCTCATTATATTAATAAGTTAGAAATGGTTCAGCTGCTTTACCCACAGCATCTTCTTGAAAATGTAATGTTTTTTCTTGTTTTGCAAGTCTTATAAATTCTAATCCTTCTCTTCCTACCAAAATTGTTTTTCTAATAAGATCTCCAATCATTGTATCTTTTATTATTTGAGAATATACCTGCTCAATTGCTCTAGAATTTCTTGGATCAATACCCATTTTAGAATATATTTCTTTTGCAACACCAATTGGGTTAGTTAGATCATTTAGAGTAACATCTAAATCAATATCATTAAATTCAAGTTCTGATGCTTCTTTATATGCTTCTGCAAAATTATGGTTTGTTTCAACCATATATCTTAATCTTAAATAAAGGTGTAATCCTCTATGGAGGAAAAAGTTTCCTTCATATCTTTCAAAATGGGAACCTCCTTTTTTATTTCCTCGTCTTATTGTTCCCATATCAACAATATATACCTCTTTTTCTGGAGTAAAAATTCCAAAGTCTCCTAGATCAGCCTCAACCCTATAGCAGCCAGATTTAAGTATTGTTTTATCTATATCTGCAACTTTCTCCCCTAATATCCCAATTGCTTTATCATCTAATGTTTCTTGTTTTAGGTATTCTGGAATCATTATTCCTTTTTCTTGTACTATCGCTACTGGTTCAACAAATGGTGTTCTTGTTTCATCAGGAGATTCAGCAATCATGGTTAGATAGCTTACAGTTGATGTTTTTGGAACAGCTCCGCCCAAATGGGCCATGCTGTTATCACAACCTTCTAATGTAAATCTAAAATTAGCTATTCCATTTGGATTATGGGTTTTCACTACAAATTTTTGTCCAGGAATCATAAGAATTCGACATTCTCCTCCTTCTTTATGCCCTCCATTATAAGGGATAGGAGTATTCAATAATATTCTTCTTAGTCTTTCTTCATTCATACCTTTCAGAATTAATCTTTATTTTAAAAAAGTTACTATTATCTGATAGTATCAAAAAAGAATTCTTGATTTTCAACAACTCTATAGTCTGGAAAAGTGTGCCAATAACGTTCAATTTTTTTATTCTTTACTTCAAGAACTTTGTGAGCATATACTCCATCACCCAGATCTTCTTTATAGTTTGTTCCTGACTTAAATGAAGCTAAAACTAATTCATGTTCATTAACATATCCTGGGTCTAAGTTTATTTGTCTATTGTCATCAACTGAAAAATCTTTTTCGACTTCAGTTATATATTTTTTAATTTCAATTAAATCTTTTTTAGAGATAACTTTCTCAAATATTAAGAAACATTTTACTATTCCTTTGCCCATTTCTTTCTCATAATAAGAGGTAAATTTATCAAAATCATAAGGCGCAGACTCTTTTTTTATATTGCCATATTTTTTAGTAAGATTATCTTTAACTTTATTATATAATTCTTTATCTGAATACATTATAGCTATTATTAAGTTGTTCATAATCAATCAGAATTATTGGTTTTATATAAATATTATCTATGATATCAAAAGGTTTTTATATTTCAATGTTTTAGATCTCTAAATAAATAGAAACGAGGTGTATAGTAATGGATGAAAACCCAGATATTCTTGAGTTAGGAGGAAGCATACAGCTTTCAGGTTTTAAGGAGTTAGACGGCGGAGAGATGGCTGTTTTGAAAAAGATAGTCGGAAATTATGCTAAGAGATTAAGTGAGATCTGTCCTAATTTTGAGAGTGTAGCTTTAACAATGAAGAATGTCCATAAGACTGAAGGAAGTAAGCTGTATGAATTACATGCTAAATGTATTAATGCTGGAAAGCCAGTAGTTTCTGAAGTTACAGAGAGAAATCTTTTTGTAGGCATAGATTCGGCTTTGAAGAAAGTAGTTAATGAAATTCAGAAGTAATTTTTTAATTTTTTCTTGTTATTTTTTCTTTCATATGTATTATATTAAGAAGTTTTAATGCACCTAGTTCTTTTTTTAGGTCACAGATTTCTTGTCTTAGTTCGTGTATTAATTCATAGTTATGTTGTATATTGCCTACATTTTCATCTACAACATTAGAAACATCAGTTACTTCACTGAATTCAGATCTAATTTGTTTTATCCATGCGTCGACATTGTCGATGAAAAGCTTGGTATCTGATTCCATTTTTAGTGTTATTTGGGTAAACTAGTATACATTTATGTATATTGATGATATATAAACCTTTCGTTTTGAGTATATTCTAGAGTATATAGGTTTTATAAATCAAGAATAGATTACGATATATCCTGTTAATTCGAAAAAAGTTTTTTGTGATAATATTTGACAATGCTTTTTAGTTTCTTCGTTGATAATTTATTTTTTTATTATTGAAAATAATTCATTAGTTTTCCCTCGGAAGTTACACTTTTCTCCTCGGAAATATTGCCTAAAAAACCGATAAGTATATAAATAAGCTCTCTATAAAAAGATAAAAATAAAAAATTCTCGAGGTGAAATAAAAAATGGGAAAAGTTGTTGAAAAATGTGGAATAAAAAGAGAAGCTGGTTTTCTATATTATTTAGATAAGAAAGGCAACGTATCTAGAGTTAACATGAAGAGAGCTGGAAAACCATACAGAAAAAAGATAGAAAC
>CAYUUQ010000108.1:0-5102 GCA_964447875.1 uncultured Methanosarcinales archaeon
GTTTTTCTGTTATTTATAAAGAAGCAGAAATGTAAACCACTTATGTGACTATACATATCTACTCAAGAATGAAAAGATTTATATATCTGTTTTCTAGAAATTGAGTATATTATAATTTTAAGTTAAAGAGGAAACAAATAATGGGATTTTGGAGAAGTTTTGTAAGATTTTTTAGGACACCATCAGCAAAGGGGAGATTAATCTTTTCTAAGAGAGATGTTTCTTTAAACCCTAAACATAAAATACTTGACAAAGAACTAAAGCTAGAACTTGAACTCACAGGGTCACAAATGACTATTGTTAGGAATATCGAAAAAAGGATCAAGGGAGGCATAATCGAAGAAGAAAAAGGTATAAAAATTGAAAGGGGGCTTTTTAGAACTATAAAAAGAATTGAAAAATTATTAGCTAGAGCAAAAACACATATCCTAATTCTTGAGGAATGTGCGGGTGGTAGTCTAACTGAAGATCAACAAGAGTCTATTCAAAAATCAGCTAAACTTACACAAAAAGATATCGATAGACTTACACATGATATACTTACAGTAGAAAAACTTTATGGTGAATTATTGCAAGAAAAGGCAATTGATGAAGAGAGATTGAAGCCATTAGGAACTTGGATAGATAATGTCAAAAAAAAGCATGATATGTTAGCTGAATACGTTTATAATAATATAAAATAAAAAAGGTGATATATAATGGCAGTTATACCTAAAAGAATGAAAACAGAACATGGTTATTGGAGTTGGCTTAAAAAAGAAGAACAAAGTTTAGATAATATTAGAAGTATGAGTTTAAGAGAAGCTCGTGAATTTAGAAAATTGTGGAAACAGCTTTTAAGAGAAAATAAGAAGACAAAAGAAGAAGAGAAACTGATAAAAGAAGCTGAGAATCTAATGCAGATGATATTTGGGGCATTGATTAAACTAAAAGCACCTGCTGCAAAGGTAATGGAACAAGAAAAAGCTATGAAGAAACTAGTAGAAGATTATAAGAGAGATAGAAGCTCAAATATGCATGAACAACAAACTAAATATAAAGCAGAACACGCTAAACTTGCAGAAGATGCTGCAGAATTGGATCCTATAGAAAAAAGGTTTACACCTGTTGTAAGAAGACTTAGTGGTAGATTTAATAGATTGGTAAGAGTACTTGTTAAACTAAAGAAAATGGAAGGGTCTGGAGAGAAAATAATTAATGTTATAGAAAAAGAATGGAAAAAAATGTATGGTCAAAATGCAAAGGTTATTGAAAATATCAAAACGGTATGGGGAAAAGATTTAGGTATAGATGCTTCTTTAACAAGAGCTGCGTCTGCTATGACTGGAGGAGGTGCACCATAAAATGGGAAAAGGAATTGATCAATTATTATCAGGAAGATATATGGATAAAATAGTAATGTGGATATCTGATTTAGAACAGGGGGAGACAGTAGGGGAAAAGGAGATAAGGGAATTGTTTGCAGCTGTTAAATCTGAAGGAGACATACTTACAACACAGGAAAATCTGATAAGAGCAATAGGAGATATTATGACAGGTATATGGCCTGATTTAAATAAATTAAGAAAGGCTGCTACGCATGTATTAAAAACAGATAAAGAAATAGAAAAGACAGAGAAAATACTAAATAATACTAATATGACTGCTTCTGAAAGAAGACATAAAACTATGGAGATAGCAGAGAAAATAAGAGAAGAGTCGGAAAAATCAAAAGCTGATAAAGATGAATGTGCTAGGTTAGCAGGAGCAATAGAAGGTAAGATGAATGAATTAGCAAAGTTACTGATGCAATTAAAAGGCAAAGAAGGACCTGCAAAAGACTTAGCAAATGGGATAATCAAAGCTCTTACAAAATCTGGTGGATTGAAAACTGAATTAGAAAAAATATCTGGAGCATGGAATAAACAATTTAAGTTTGAACAAATAGAAGCAAAATTAATCAAATAATTTTCTTCTTTATTTTTTTATTAATTTTTAATCAAAAGGTTTAAATAATAGTAAGATTTTCTTACCTGTATGAAACATAAAGTTTTAGAACAAATACCTGAACTAACTAGAGTAAGCTCTAAGGGGCAGATAGTTATACCTAAAGATTATAGAGATAGATTAGAGGTTAAAGAAGGAAATATATTTGCAGTAAGCAATCCTACAAAGGATATGATTATTTTAAAAAAGATAAAAAATCCCATTGTAGAAGAAGACTTGGAAACTATAAAGAGTGTTAAAGAAGCATGGGATGATATTGAAGAAGGTAATTACATAAAAAGCAGTAAAAAGGATTTTCTTAACGAACTTAACAAATGGTAGTTCAAGATATTATAAGAACTAAGAAATTTGAAAAAGAGATTAAATCTATCAAGGAGAGTTCTATCAAAGAAAAAGTAAGAAAACAAATAATAAAGATCATAGAGAATCCGGATATTGGAAAACCATTAAGATATGACTTAAAAGGAGAAAGAACTATTTACATAAAGCCGTATAGAATAATTTATTCTTTTGACAAGAATATATTATATTTACTAAGGTTTGAACACAGAAAAGAAGTTTATAGAAAAGCTTAAATATGTAATAACTAAAAAAAAGAATAGGTGATAACATGCCATCAACATTAGCATCAGCAAGAAAACCAACTCAAATATGTCAAGATATGTATTCTAGATTAGTAAAATTACAAGGAGACTTAAGAACTAAATTAGGAATTAAAGCTCCGAAGGAATTAGCTAATAAGGATGGTGAGATTTTTGAAGATAGTCATATGGTTGAAGCAGAATTAGAAAAGTTTTTTGCTTCTATATTTAATGAAATGAATATGGATGCTGAGAGAATTGCCGGTGCTGCAATAGACCCAAATGGTGCAGATTATAAAGAAGTAGAGGAAAGTTTAGACCATATGCATCAGTTATTTATGACTGCACATAAAGTTTATCGTCAACAGATGAGAAATGCTCATTTCTTTTATCAGTTTACTGCTAAACTTGATAAGATGATCAAGTCAAAGATAAAAGGAGTTAAAGGATTAGAGAAAAAACATGAAGATAGATTAAAACAAGAGATGTCTAAGAAAAAATTAGCTGAACAAAAACTAAAAAGAAAGTTAATTAATGAAGAAAGATTAAAGAAAAAAAGAGGTAAATAAAGATGGAGATTATACTTAATAAAAAACCAAAGAAAGTTACAATAATAGAGGGTTTTCCTGGATTTGGACTCGTTGCGACGATAGCATGTGAGTTTTTACTTGATCACTTAAAGACAGAACAGATAGGAAAGATTATTTTTGAAGAAACTCAACCAATGGTTGCTATACATGATACAAAGGTTGTTGAGCCATTAGGAATATTTTATAATAAACAGTATAATGTTGTTATAGTTCATGCTGTGGCGCCATCACAAGGTAAAGAATGGAAATTAGCTAATGTCATAAATGAAATGGCTAAGAAATTGGATGCAAAAGAAGTTATTAGTTTAGAAGGTGTTGGTGCAGGAGGAGAAGTTAAAGAATCTAATGCATTCTATTTCAGTTCAGAAAATGGCAAAAAATTTAGTAAGATAGGGATAAAGCCGTTAAAAGAAGGGATTATTATGGGTGTAACTGGAGCAATGCTTATTAAAGCAAATAAATTAAGTTGTATATTTGCTGAAGCACATACTAATATGCCTGACAGTAAGGCTGCTGCTAAGATAATTGAAGTTCTCGATAAGTATTTAGGCCTTAAGGTTGATTATGGGCCACTTATGGAACAGGCTGATAAATTCCAGGATAAATTACAAGGAATGATAGAGAATGGCCAGAAAGCTCAGGATATGAATATTAAGAAGAAATTGAGTTATGTTGGTTAATTTCTTTATTTTTTATTATTTCTTATTCTAACACTCACTTTTTGATTAAGCAAGGATATTAATATACTCTTCTTTAGAAAGAAATTGAGTTATTATGTTAAAGATGATGTTTGATTATTGATTTATTGGATTTTAGTCAAATATGTTGGTTTTTTAGCTATTTTTAATTGATTTTGATTAATTCCAATAGGGGGAGCACCATATTCTTGCAATTTATTGGCTATCTTATGCTCTCCACCCTCATGTTTATGTAATTATCCATATGGCTAAAAGTGTTAAATTTCTTTTTTTTAGAGCTTAAAAATAGACTATTTATATTCACTTTATGGTGCCTAACAACATTGACTAAAAGATTTGAATTCAAAAATTGATCAAAAATCGCTGTTTTTGCATTTTACACTCACTTTCTTGTAATTAAGTTCAAAAAGATTAAATAAACTGGAATATATATTTTAGAGTACTATATTATAGTCTAACAAATATATTATAATATATAGTTTACAGTTAATTTTCCAATTCATATAAGAATTTATAATAGAATAATAATATTAACTTAATAATTTATTTATTGTTACTTTTTTATGTTTATAATTGGCTTATCACGTCAGTAAATTAATGTCACTTTAAAGTTTATCTAATGGACTTTTTATTTGCATCAATTTCTTCCTTGAAACATGAGTATATCGCTCTGTTGTAGCAAGGTTTTGGTGGCCTAAAAGCTCCTGAATTAACCTAACATCAACCCCAGAATCAAGCAAATGAGTTGCAAAAGAAGACCTAAATGCATGACAAAAGACCTTTTTTTGGATTCCTGCTCTTAAAGCTGCATTTTTTATCGCTCTTTGAGCTTGTCTGGTTGTTAAATGTCCCCCTCTAGAGTTAAAAATATACTCTGAATCTCTTTTACGTCTATTTAAGTATGATCTGAAGTGTTTTATGAATTTAGAGCTTAATTTAACGAATCTCTCCTTTTTTCCCTTACCATACTTTACAAATGCTACTTTTTCAGCTAAATTTATGTCTTTTACCCTTAGACTAACTGCTTCATTTACCCTTAAACCAGTGGAATATAATAGCTCTATAAGTAATTTATGGCGTTTATTCTTAGTTAAATCTAATATAGACCTTATCTCATCCTTTGTTAGAATAACAGGGAGTTTTTTCTCCTTTTTTGGATGTTTTATGTCCTTAAAAATATCATTTTTTAGGACTTCAATGTAGAAGAATTTTAAAGCTGATAGAGCCAAGTTTGCTGAAGCTGGGCT
>CAYUUQ010000109.1:0-5069 GCA_964447875.1 uncultured Methanosarcinales archaeon
TATCAGTTTTTAACTTACTTAAATCAATCTTTCCAGTATACTTTGCTTCTAAAAATAACATCTTCATATCAGTTATAAATAATCAATGCTTTTTAAATCTATTTATTGATTAAGGGGAGTATCAAATGAAGTCCTTACTTGCCGAAACATTTATTAATAAATAATACAAATAACTGGGTATGGATCAGAAAAGAGGTCAAATTACCCTATTTATAATAGTAGGTATACTTTTAGTCGCAATATCTTTATTTATGTTCTATCCACAAAAACAAGATATTGTAAAACAACCAACAAATTTTGATACAAAACCAGTTAAAATATTTATAGATAATTGTATAAAGCAATCTTTAGAAAATGGAATAGATGATGTAGGGTTTCACGATTCTTTATTACTGGAAAACTACCTTAACAATAATATAAAAACCTGTACCAACAATTTTGTACAATTTCCAGGAGCTTCTATACTTGAAGAAGATATACATTCTTCTGTAATTCTTACAGAAGACAATCTAACACTTGTAATCAATATAGATTATCCCATAACTATAACTACAGAATCTTCTGAAACAAGGTTTTCTGCATTTTACCTAAATTACGCTCTTTCATCACATCTTGTATTGGACACTAACATGAGTATAACATTATTTCCCTATATTGTACAATCAGAAAACTTAGCAGCAATTTTGGATATCCCTCCAGGAACAAATATCACTTTAAAAAACGGAACTCCAGTAGATGAAGTAAGTATAGAGATTATGGATAATTACCAATTCTCAGGAGATACAATTGGTTTTTTATCTTACGACTTAAAACCTGATGGGGCTACTTTTAATCCACCAATAACTCTCCAAATTAAATATGATGAATACCTATTACCTAAAGGAGTTGAGGAACAATATCTAAAAATAAGTTATTTTGACTTAAGCTTATTTGATTGGGTTTCCTGGCCAAGTACTGTCGATATAGAAAACAACATAGTAACAGCTAATATAAGCCACTTCACCCCAATGTCTATAACATATGTTAACAATACTATCGGATCAATAACTGGGTTTGACAATAGTATAATAGCATATTATCCATTTGACATCAATTCTCATAATGTTATGAGATCTACTCCTGACGGTTTAGTAAATGGAGCAACATTATCTAATGGAAAATTTAACAACGCATATTATTTTGAAGGTAATTCTAATATAATACTTCCAAATATTAAGCCAACTCCACCTTATACTATCCAGTCATGGATATACTTATCCACATTAAATAATATGGATATCTATGGAGACGAACTTCATGTAAGAGGATCAGGACTACAACTTTTGGGTGGAAATTTCTATTCTATAGCATCTAATGGTACAGCAGAACAAAGATGGGATACAGGTTTTTCACCTTCTAAATATAGGTGGCATCATGTAACTCAGGTTTTTGATACAACAAAGACAAGAACTTATGTCGACGGAAATCTCATAAATGAAGAAGAAGAAACATTATCTGATGGAGTAATAGATTTTCAGATAGGAAAATCTTCTTATGGTTACTTTATGTCAAACTCATTCAATGGAAAAGTGGATGAAGTTGCATTCTGGTCTAGGTCATTATCAGATTGCGAGATAGCTAAATTAGCAAATGGTCCATCTGCATGTTCAGATATTATCGTTTTCATACCAGAGTCTTGTGATGTAGATAACTATCTATTAGCAATAAGAGATAAAGATAACAATACAATAATACATTTCAGTGAATTTTCTATTAATAATAATTACCAAGTAGAGACTTCAGGGTTTAACTGCGATAAAGGTTATGAACTAATCGGCGGTTATTTCAAAGGTGCAGATTTTTATCAAACATTAAGGAGAACTATGGATTGTAATCAAAATATTATACATTCCGAAACAGCGAAAGATGAAACATGTTAAAATTAATCGGTGATATAAATGAAACATATTAAAATATTTTTAATTATTTCAATGATTTTATTACTTTTCTTAGTTGGTTGTGATGATTCTAGTTCTTCAGACTCAGATGGCGACGGACCAGATTCTGAAGAAGATGATAAAATAAAACCTGACATTGCATTAGACACTTCAGTAAATGGTTTCAATGCACGATTAGTTTCAGGAAATAGCTATTCAGATGGAGATTGTGAAAGAACAATAAATGGCTTAATTCCTGGAACAAATTGGTGTCTAATCGAAGAAGAGACAGCTAGTACAAAGGGTTACTGGAGAGCAGCAGATATAGCTGTTGATTCAATCTCTCAACCACATATTGTTACAGAAGATGGTGGGATAAATGCTTACCATAGAATCGGTGGCCAATGGTTTTTACAAGAGCCATTATTTACTGCAATGCCTTTTGTTCCACATATAGAGATAGACTCTAATGATAGGGCATGGATACAAGCTTCAAGACCTTCTTCCTTTATTCAAGATTATGATATGGGTACAACTCATTGTTGTGATTCTATGAGTCTCATGCATACTGTTGCAACAACTCCAAAATTTTCTTGGGGGCCTATTAAAATTAACACTGGTTTTGTTGCATCTATTTATATAGATCCATATTTTCCAGATAAGGCATTTCATTATAATCATAACGGTGTGATTGTGGAATGGAGTAATAGGGGAATGCCAACCCGTTTAAACACCCCTGCTTCCTGTTGTGGTGGGGAAGGTGGCGACGTTGCTATAGCTCCACTAGAAGATCAACAAGGAGTCATACATACCGTGGCTGGTGGGACTTATAGAAATACCCTCCTAGCTGACTCAATAGAATGGATATCATCAAACCAATGGACAGATCACACATATTCTTCAATATCTGCTGACTTAAAAAATCCAAATGTTGCTTATTTATCTTCGCCTGTTAATGGACTTTCTTTGAATATCTGGGTAGGTACAAAATTAGCATTTCCAGCAAATTCTCCACATGTATTAGACAATAATCCAGTGGGAGAAAGTGCAAATGGTGGTTCTCAAGGCAGGATTAAACAAGGATGGGCACCTGCAAAAGAGGGTGGAGCATTTATCTGCTGGACATCAGCTGATGGAGTAAAACTAAAGTATATAACTTATGAAGACTATGATAAATGGGGAGATACAATAACAATAGGTCCCGGAAGTCAATGTGCAATAGCAACAGACATAAACGGATCTATTCATATGGTTTATAATAATGGTGGAGTCAAATACCGAAAAATAATTCCACAGGTGATATAGATGAAACATATTAAAATATTTTTAATTATTTCAATGATTTTATTACTTTTCTTAGTTGGTTGTGATGATTCTAGTTCTTCAGACTCAGATGGCGACGGACCAGATTCTGAAGAAGACAATTTCAAGGTGGAATTGGTAGGAGATCCTAATGCATATTCAGTTCCAGATACAACCCTTACTATGACTTTGATGATCAGTAATGAAGAATCTATCAGTACAGCATCATACGAAGGCCAAGCAAGAATAGCTGTTGATTCAAAAGATCAGCCACATATTGTCACTAGAGCAAACAGGGTTGACTACAACTATTATTATAAATTGGGAGAAGTGTGGTATAATAAAGAACCTCTTCTTGATAATTCAGGAAATAGATTTCCTGGATTATGGCATCCTTTTATAGAGATAGACTCAAAAGATAGAGCATGGGTATCTGGAAGTTTTGTTATAGCTGGTGTTGAATGTGCTGAATGGGTTGGACTGATCCAAGATGTTGCAGATTCCACTGACCAAAAAGTGCAATGGTCTAATTTTGTAGGTGATTATCAATGCGAACATGATTTTGTAGGTAATATTGATATAGATCCATATTATCCAGACAATGCTTTTTATCAGAGTGCTGATGGAGTAATCACTTCTTTTTCATCTGATGGAAGCAAATCAGTATTAACAAATTTTTACGAAGGTTTAACTGCTGGAGAATATCATATAATGAAGATAGCTCCTAATAATAATTCACCAGGTATAATGCATGGATTAGCAACAATTTGGTACCAGAATTCCAATCTAAAGGCATCTGGATCAAATGCTCTTAAATGGGTTGATTCATTTTATAATGATCCAAATAGAGTTTATAGTAATGCGCCCTCTGATCATACTTATCCCGGAATAGGCATTGATATAAAAAATCCAGAAGCTGCATATATGGCTGTAAGAAATGTTATTCCTAATGGTTTATTCGTAAATATTTTTGACGGAAATAATTTATTATTTAGTGATAGAAGACTTCCTATGGTAGACTCAAATCCTTTAGGAGACAGCGGCATGGGTAATGGTATTGCTGGAAGAATTAATCCAAGCTTTACTCCAGCAAAAGAAGGCGGAACATTTCTTTGCTGGATCGGGGGCAATGGAATGGTTAAACTAATATATATGAATTTAAATGGAGAATTTAGTCAGACAATTGACGTAACTCAAGGAACAAGGTGTGCAATAGCAACAGACATAAACGGATCTATTCATATGGTTTATAATAATGGCGGAGTCAAATACCGAAAAATAATTCCACAGGTGATATAAATGAAACATATTAAAATATTTTTAGTTATCTCAATAATTTTATTACTTTTCTTAGTTGGTTGTGATGATTCAAGTTCTTCAGATTCAGATGGCGACGGAACTGATTCAGAAGAAGATGATGCCCAAGCACCTTTAGTTTACAGTACTGCAATGGATGGACAAACTGCAGGACTTGTAGCAGGTCAAAGTTATCCTGATTTTGTTTGTGAAAGAGAAGAAAGAATAACAGGAAATGCAACATGGTGTATTGGTGAAGAAGAAATTGTTGCTTCAACTAATATTTGGAGATCAATTAATATGGATACAGACTCAAAAAATCAGCCACATATTGTTATGGAACCAAAAGGCGGCATATTTGCTTATCACAAGATTGATGGAATATGGTATCTTCAAGAACCAATTTTAGGTGGCAGAGCAGGAGTTCCATTCATAAGAATCGACGAAAATGACAACGCATGGATATCTACAGCATATGTTGAACATGATGCCACTGTCTATACTTATAACGTTGGCGGAAGAAAGTGTTGTAATGCAATGTCTCTTTTTAGAAAT
>CAYUUQ010000110.1:0-5027 GCA_964447875.1 uncultured Methanosarcinales archaeon
ATTTTTCCAGAAACTGTTGGTGGTGGAGTATCAATTGAGTATACTTCTTTTTTCTTATCAATTTTGTCAAATTTGAAGATATTTTTATCTTCCCAAAAACGTTCCCAGCGAGGTTCTGATTCTTTTGGATTATATCTTTTTGGTAATTCCATGATTGTTAAGAATTTATGTTCTTTATTTAAAAGTTTTGGGAAATATTTGCTTAGTAGCGCTTATATAGAAAGCTTATAAAAATCAGAGATTTTTAAATCTTCTAAAATCTTCTAGTTTTTAGAAAGGTTTTTAAATCAAATATGTTTTCCGAAGTGTAATAATGGGGCTATGGTGTAGCTTGGCTATCACTTATGGTTTGGGACCATACAACCCCAGTTCGAACTCACAAGGGGTTTCCCTTGAACGAAAGTCTGGGTAGCCCCATTTCATAATCGAGTATATATAAAGGAAATAAAATGGCAAAAGAAAAGAAGATAGGTTCAACAAAGAGATTTGGACCAAGATATGGTAGAAGAATAAAGAAGAGATTTGGTGAGATAGAAGCAGAACAGAGAAAATTACATAAGTGTCCTTATTGTAATGCAGTTAAAGTTAAGAGAGAATCAGTAGGTATTTGGAACTGTAAGAAATGCGGTGCTAAGTTTACTGGAAAAGCTTATACTATCAGTAAAAAGGTAATAAAAGACGTCGAAGAAGAACCAATTGAAGAAATTCAAGAGGAGCAAGAAGAAGACGTTGAAGAAGAATCTGATGATGATATTGAGGAATCTACTGAAGAAGCAGAGGAAATTAAAGAAGATAAAGAATCTACTGATGAGGTAGAAGAATCTACTGAATCAGAAGAAAAAGAGGATAAAAAAGATTAAAATGGTTGAATATAAATGTTTTAGTTGTAATAAAAAGGTTTCTGCAGATTATTTAAGAAAAAGAGTAAGGTGTCCTTATTGTGGTAGTAAGATGCTGTTTAAACCAAGATCAATATCAACAACTGTTAAGGCAAGGTGATTTCTGTGGCAGATGAAGAGGTTTCAAAAGAAACAGAACAGAAGATAGGACAATTACAGATGTTCGAACAAAGTCTGCAAAATTTATTAGTACAAAAGCAACAATTTCAGACACAACTAGTAGAAGTTGAATCTGCTTTGAAAGAGTTAGATGGAAGTAAAGAAGCTTATAAGATTGTTGCAAATATTATGGTTTCTACTAAAAAAGAAGATTTGAATAAGGATTTAGAAGAAAAGAAAGAATCTTTGAACCTTAGAATAAAAACTTTAGAAAAACAAGAAACTACTATAAAAGAAAAAGCTCAAAAATTACAAAAAGACGTAATGGAAAGTATGAAAAAATGAGTTCTATTCAGTTAGAAAGTATTGTAGAAGTATTGCAAGAACTAACCGATGATAATTCAGTTCCTAAAAATATCAAAGGAAAGGTTTCTGATGTCATCCAATTATTGTCTGATAATAATTCTGAAGTTTCTATGAAAGTTAATCAGGCATTACATATCCTTGATGAAGTTGCCGATGATTCTAATATAAATTCATTTGCTAGAACTCAGATATGGAATATAGTAAGTTTATTAGAAAAAGTTTAGATAATATTTTTCTCTTGTTCAAGATATTCTTCTTGTGTAATTTTGCCAGTTATATGTTTTATTTGTAATTCTTTTAGATCTGTATCAATATCGTTTATGTCTATTAGTAGTGTTCCAGATTTTACACTTGCTCCTTCTGTTTCTTCTAATCCTTCAACATAATTTTTTCCCCAGTTCATAGTTATTGCTCCAATTATTAATGCAAAAACTACTAAGATCATTGTCGCTACTAGTGGTGATAAAGCTTTTTTATTCATCTTAGATCTTCCTTTTGAGCTAATAACATATAGATAAATAATGTAATAATTATGAATTCAAATACTGGTGGTAAAATTGAAGGTGAATTTGTTATCCCTAACCCATTTAAGATTGTTAAAATCTCTTCTACTACATATATACTTAATGCGATTCCTAAAATTTTCCATGGTTTTAGGTTAATTTTTTTGTTTTTTATTGTTAGAAGTTTTATAAATAATGGAATAAGTATAAGTACTAAAACTATGTTATAGTACGGTGCTGCTGTTCCTATACATGCGCTTACATCTGTCATTTTATTTTTTTGTTGATAATTGTATTTGTTGTATAATTGCTGCAATTAAAAATCCAAGTATTGCAGTTGGTACAATATGAGTTAGAAAAGGACTTGTAAATATTTGAAATGCCCTTAATGCACCTAATATCTGTTGAACTGAAAATAAGACTAGGGCTCCAATAAGGAATTTCCAAGGTCTCATGCTTTTTTTATTATGAGCTACATGAAGAATAGAAATTGCAATTGTACCTGCTACTATTGCAAGAAAAACATTTGCTATTTTTATTAATCCTTCTAGATATTGCATGATTCTATTTTTTTCTTTCTAGTATAAAAATGTTTTTATTTTATTATTATTTTTTTAGCTATTTATTATATATATCCTTGAGAGGCTAGAATATCAAAAGATTTATATATAATAACCTACAATGTAGGTATAGATTTGATGATTTCTTAGAAACATTTATATATAAATACTTACAATGTAGGTATAGACGTGAATAGTGATAACTATAAGACTTACATTGTAAGTATAACTATATTTATTATACTTACATTGTGATGATAGTATTGAAGTATTTGTTCAAAATAACTTACATTGTAAGTAATGATCAGGTGTTTAAGTATCAATTCAAGTGAAAAAGAGGTAAAAAGGTGGATTAAGAAGAATTTAGCTAGGGGGCACTCTAAAGAAGAGTTAAAACAATCTTTGATAGATCATGATTATGATCCTAAGCAAGTTGATACTTTATTTGAAAATAAAAGTTTTGTCCCATATGTTATTCTACTTTTTGTTTTGGTTTCTGCATTTTTTATTACTCCAACACTTGTTGGGTGGGTTATATCTTCAATGGAATCAAATTACACAGATGAGATTGGAATAAGTTTTGATAATTATTCTGAGTATTATTGGTATGTTGAAAATCCTGGAAATATAAACTCAATAAAACTTAATGGCGAGTTTAATGGAGAGCCTACTGTTTATATAGTAAATGGTGAAGAATATTTGCTCTTAAATGGTTCTTCTAATATAATCTCTATTGAGACTGATAATAGTTATTCTAATAATGGATTATCTTTAAGGCTTGATTATGGTAGTGAAGAATATTATGATGAAGATAATGATGGTGTTGAAAGTTTAGATGGTGTGATTGACTTTGATATCACAACATCATTTGATGTTGATTATAGTAAACTCTGTTCTGAATGGGAAGTTTATGATATTGATTCTGAATATAAGACAAAGTTTTGTTACGGAGATAGTGTCTGTTGTAATTTTATTGATTTGGCTAGTGGTGAAGAAGGTTGGAATGAAAGTTTATATTTAAGCTATGGGAGTCAGGGAGCAGGAGAAAATAATATAATCAGTTTAAGGTTAGTTTATTTTGATCATAATCTTAGCTTAGATAATCCTTATTCAAATGTAATAATTACAGACAAAGTTAATTTAAGTGCTCAATTCTATTCAAATGAATTTACTGGAGAATGTGAAGAAACATGCTTAGTAACTGGTTTTGATAAAGATGTCTATAAATTGATAATAGATGGCGATGTAACAATAGATTCAATATCTTACTCATTATCTGAAGAATTTGCAAATCCTGTTCCTGTTTGGAGTATAATACCAGATTATTCAGTTGATGTTGGAGAAATAATTGAGATAAACTTAAGTCAATATATTACAGATGATGATGAGTTAACATTCGGTTATTCAGATGTAACTAATTTAACAATTATTGTTGCTAATGATATAGCAACAATAATTCCTGATGATGTTCTAGGTAAGAAATATCTATATTTTACAGCAAATGACTCAGAAGAGTTTGTTGTTTCAAATACAATTGAAATAGACTATACCCAAACTATTAATCAAACTGAAGAATTAGATCAGGGAGTAGTTGTTTTAGGCAGACCAGTTAAATGGACTAAAAAGGTTAAACTAAATGGTACAGCTAATAATATCTCAGTAAATATTAGTTCAGATGCTCTGAACTTTACTGTTAAAAAGCAAGGTAAAGACATAACAGAAGATAAAATTACTGTTGTTGAAGATGGACTTAGTAAAACAGTTGATGAATATGAAACAGGAAAAGAAATAGAGTTAATAGATAAAAATATTGAGAGACTAAATGAAAAGAAGAAAAATCTCAATAAAGTAGAGATAAAAGACGTAAGCCAAAGAATAATTGATCTAAAAAATGAGAAGAACCAATTAACAGGTTATCTTGTTTATGATGATCACGAAAAAGGAATATTAGCAAGGTTCATTGAATGGATGTTTGATACTACAATAACTGGTTATGCTATATATGACCCAGTTAACGAAAGTAATGAAACCACAATCTATATTGATGAAACAGCAGATGAAGTTGAAGTAGAGTATTATACAGAAGGACCATATTCTGAAGAAGTTAATGGAACTGTAGGTAAGAATGTAACTATTATTTCAGATGTACATTATGAGAATATATTAGCTTATACCTCAATTGATTCATCAGTTGTTGATGTTGAATTATATTGGTATGTCAATGGTTCAAAGGTTGAAGTTGAGTTTGATAAATATGACACTGATAATGATGGATTTATTGATTATATAGAATGGATTGTTCCACATCTTTCAGAACAACTTTATGAGTTTATCTATATAACTAAAGCGTTTGAATTAGATGAAAATAGAACGTTAGTTAGAGATATATTTGGTTATGTTAATTTGTTAGATGGTAATTATACTACAATTTCAGGGGGAAATTATGTTAGAGTTACGTTTGAAGAAGCTCTTGATTCAAGTAAGGATATAACATTGTATGCTAATGGAACAGGTAATGTTGAAGTTTATGAACAAGATAGTAGTTATTTGATTATGACTTTTGATGAATTAAATGATTTTTCAGAGAATAAAATGTATCT
>CAYUUQ010000111.1:0-5022 GCA_964447875.1 uncultured Methanosarcinales archaeon
TAGTTATTCCTAATCTTGGGCTTTGGATATAATCTTGACCTAATCCTACTGGAAGGTCAGTATTGGTTCCAATTCCAATTCTTACAGGACCATTTGTGTATTTTGCTGTCGGAGCTTTATCAGTTATACCATATTCATTTAATGGATCTATATTACTTCTTTTTAATGCTCTTATCCTTTCAATATCCATAAAATATGTTTTTAGGTATGCTAATGTTTCAAAGTTGAATTCTGCTTCTATTTTTATTGAATGAGTAGCCGGTTGTAATCCGCTAGATGAACCAAATCTACATTGAAGACTTTCAGCAGATTCAGCAACTATTTGAAAATTTGTTTTTTCATTTGGATAATAATCTGGTTTCATTTCACCTAATACTTTATTATTTCCTGTCCCTGTGCTACAATTTAATGATATGTTTATAGGATCATTTAATGTTTTGGCTCTTAGGTCTGCCCAGATAACTATGGGATCATTTTGATAATAATTTTCTTGAGCGGATTGTAGGTTTTCTATGTAGACTCCGAGGGGTTCTTCTTCATTTTTTTCAACTTCCGAGCGATAGTAGCCCCCTGTTGCATATTCTAGTTGGGCATCTTTGTATTTATTAAATTCCCCTGGCACACTTTTCCATGTATCTCTTAAACGCCCCCATCCAACACTCATATATTCAAACCAACCATTTTTTAATTCTGGGTTTAAGTATCCCATTCTTGCTGCTATTGCTGTTCCGTCATCAGTTGCATAGAAAACCAATGAACCAATAAGGATTATTATTAAGAAAGTAGTTATTGGATTTTTTTCATGAGAATATGCAGAGAATAAAGCATAATAACCCCATACATGAATAATTAATCTGTTTGATAACATAGCTAATATTCTTGCATCTGACCATGCTTGGCCCCCAACCCAATGATAGAAGAAACCATAACCTATAAAATCAAATATACATAAAAATGTAAATATAAAGTTGGCGCTTGATTCATCACTTACATTTCTTGCCCATAGAAAATACATTAAGAAAGGAATAATGAAGTGAGCCATTCCTCCTGCACTATAAAATCCACCTACTGTGAAGATTAATAATATGGTTGCCCATAAAGCCATTCTTGAAACCAAGGTTCTGCCATCTGCAGGTTTCATTAGATATAGGGCAATGTTAACAATTATGAACGCACTTAAGATAGATGAGAAAGCTAAGATCCAATTATTGTTAATAACCCAATCATAATTAAATCCATTGAAACTAAAGAAAATATCTATAAGGAACAAGATTATTGCTAGTCCGACGATAAGAAAACTTGATGGTTCAGATACTTTCATACCAAATGGCTTTGCTTCTCTTGCAACACCACCTTTTGTTCCAAGACCATCATACTTGTACCATGTTCTTCCCATCCTTGTTCCTCTTTTTCTAAGAAAATAATCATTCGATGACTTCAACCATCAGTTCAACGATATCTAACGTGTCTTTTGGTGTTATCTTAATGTAGTTGTTTTCTATACATTCATTTGCTTCTATTATCCAGTCTCTGATGTTTCTTTCGAATGTATCATCATACTGATCAATCCTATAGAGATGTCCATTTACATTCAAGTCAGCTCTTTTTCTGTCTTCTTCATCGACAAACTGTAATGTAAGCTTAACATTTTCAGCATCAGATATATCTTCACATGTTGTATCATTGACTTCAAAATAATAGACATTGCTTACAGTTTCTTTTGACTCAAGCTCTACTTCTATTTGTTCAATCGAGTAAGATCCTTTTGAAGTTTTGAAGATCACTTTATTTGTTCCAGCACTTAGTAAACCAATTGGTATGTCTTGATGTACGGGATCATCACAAACAGGAACTGCAGAATATATACTTCTACTGTTTACATATACTTCTAATGTTCCAACGCCCATATTTAATCCACAGTAAGGTATGAATTGGAGTTTCGCAGATTCTAGGTTTTGGTAGTCGGTATCTGTCAAACTGAATATGTTTTTGCTTTCTTGTTGGGTTTTGTCTGTTATATCTCCTATTATCCTTATATTTTCTAGTTGATATTCATTTGTAGTCCAGAATTTCCATCCAACTCCTGAAACAGAGAATTCCATTACATTATCACCTACTAAAAGTTTTTTCTCAATTTTTATTGGATCAACATTAAGCTTATTTATATCATATTCATATATTACTATATCATTAAGTTTTATAGTTAAAACACCTGTTCTTTTTGAAGCTGTGAATGTCAGAAATACATTATCAGTATTGTCAAGATTATCTATACTAAAACTTACTGTTTTTGGTTTATGATCTCCTACTCCGTTTGTTACTCTTATTGGATTTATCGTAGTTAGATCTTGGGAACTCGTGGTTTCAAATAAGAATACATTTGGTATATCTTTATTGTCTATTTTGTCAAAAGGGTCTAGTCGTCCAACATCTTCTTTTAACAGTTCGATTATATCTCCACTACTTGAATCACTTCCTGAATCTGTTTCATCAAGAAGATCTTTTCTTTGGTCTGCTGGAAGAAACATCATATATACTATTATCAAACCAGCAATAATGGCAACTAATATTGCAGCATTGAATTCTTGTGCTTTTGAATTATGAAATAATGTATACCTTTTTGATTTTTTCATATAATCACCTGTTTTTTACAAATATATCTAGATAGGTTAAAAAATGGAAAGTTTAATATATAAATCTTGTGCTTTCTTCACTCTATGAAATTAATGAAGAATGATAAGGCGGAGAAGACGCTAAAAGTAGAGAATATGGATGATCTTTGGTATTTGAGTAATATAGTAGATATCGGAGATTTAGTTAAAGGTAAGACTGTAAGAAAAATAAAAATCGGAGAGAGTTCAGATAGAAACGTTAAGATTATAAAAAAAACAGTTTTTATTGAAATTAGAGTTGAAAAAATAGAGTTTTCCAAGACTTCTAACACTTTAAGGGTACTTGGTGTTATTACACAAGCAGGTCAAGATATTCAAAAAGGAGAGCATCATTCATTCAAATTAGGGGAAAATTCTATTATAACTATAAAGAAAGAAAGATGGTTAAAATTTCAACTTGATAAACTTAAGGATGCGTGTTCAGATAAGATTGCAAGTATGGTTATTGTTGTCCATGATAGGGAAGAAGCTTATTTTGCATTGATGAAGAAATATGGTTATGAGATACTAGGCCATATTGAAGGAGATGTACAAAAAAAAGATGAAGAAAAAAGAGTTACAAAGAATTTTTATTCTGAAATAATAACTAAAGTTAGTGATTATGTGGGAAAGTATGATGTTAAAACTATTATCTTAGCTAGCCCTGCATTTTGGAAGGATGAATTGATGAAATCATTGAAGGATGATGATCTGAAAAAGAAAATTATTTTTGCAACATGTAGTACTGTCGGAAAAACTGCTATAAATGAAGTTTTGAAAAGAGATGAAGTAAAAAAAGCGCTGCATGAAGATAGAATTACTAAAGAAGTTAATATTATTGAAGAATTACTCTCAGAAATTAAGAAAAATGAATTAGCTGTTTATGGTATAAAAGATGTTAAGAATGCGGTTGACGCAGGAGCAGTTAAGGATTTACTTGTTTGTGATAGTCTGATTCAAACTAAACGGGATGATGGTAGTTTTTTTGAATTAGATTCTATAATGAAGAATGCTGATTCAGTTAAGGCAAACATAATGATTATTTCGTCAGATCATGATGGCGGGAAAAAATTAAATGGTTTAGGCGGAATTGCTGGAATACTTAGGTATAAACTTAATTATTGATTTTATCAAAATGAAAAAAGAAGATACAATATTACTAATTGTTGATATACAAGAAAAGTTTGTTTCAGTAATTAAGAATATTGATAATGTTGTTTCTAATGTTGTTAAATTGATTAAGGCGTTTAATGTTATTGATGTTCCAATTATTGTTACAGAACAATATTCTAATGGTTTAGGTTCAACTGTAGAAAATATAAGAAAAGAACTGAAGTCTTACAAACCAATGGAAAAGATCGAGTTTAATTGTTTTGGTAATACTGAATTTGATAAAGTTATTAAAAATAAGAACATAAAAAATATTGTTCTTTGTGGTATAGAATCACATATTTGTGTTACGCAAACGTTAATTGATGGAATTTCTAAAGGATATAATATTTATTTAGTTAAAGATGCAGTAAGTTCTAGAAAAGAATCAGATCTTGATATTGCAATTGAGAGAGCAAAACAAGAAGGAGCTAAAATAGCATCAACAGAAATGATTGTTTTTCAGTTATTAAAGAAAGCAGGAACAAAAGAGTTTAAAGAAATTCAAAAAATAATAAAATAAATTATTTCTTATATATAATATCTAAAAATAAAAAAGATGGCGATTACTTCGCCTTTTTTGGATGCTCATGATGTGGTGGTCTTAAGAAGAAAGCCATCACACCAGCTATTAGACATACAACTCCTGCTGGAATAAATGCCATTTCAAAGCTTCCTGTTGCATCTCTTACAGCACCACCAAGTATAGGTCCTATTATCCCTGCTATACCATAAGAAGTGAATACAAAGCCATAATTCATTCCAAGATTCTTTGTTCCAAAGAAATCAGCAGTTACTGTTGGGAAAAGGGCGAAGTTTCCTCCAAAGTTAAAACCAACCCATGCTGATGCAATAGTTAATGTTAATTCACTACTTCCCATATTCATTAGGATAAGCATCATTGCACCTTGAAGTCCAAACATTAAACCAAGACTTTTATTCATTCCAATTTTGTCTGAAATTGTTCCCCAAAGAACCCTCCCAGCACCGTTAGCAAGAGCAAGGACGCCAACAGCAGCACCAGCAATTGCCGCGCTTAAACCGGCATCTATCCCAAATGGCTTTAAGTTACCAATAACCATAAGACCTGCAATTGCACCAAACAAGAACATTACCCAGAGTAGGTAAAATTGTTTTGTACGAACCATTTCACGCCACACGAAGTTTTCTTTTTTGTTTGCTGATACTTTTTTAGGATTCCAACCTTTTGGTTTCCAACCTA
>CAYUUQ010000112.1:0-4982 GCA_964447875.1 uncultured Methanosarcinales archaeon
TGGTGTTGGGGTAGATTATGGTGTTTTTGGATCTGTTAGGGAGAATATAACTATAACCAATTTTAAGAATATAACCAATTTTACTAGGGGAATTCGTTTTGAAGGAATAATTGATGCAGTGATATCTAATAATAATATATCTTCAATAACTTCTGGAAATGTAGTTGATTTTGTAGGATTTGATCTTGGAGTAGGTAGCCATTGTTCTAATGTTTTTGTTATTAATAATACAATCTCTTTATCAAATGGAGGAATATCTTTTTATAATTGTTCAAATAGTATTGCTTCATATAATAATATTACTCTTATTTCTGATAGTAGTGGCGATGGGATAGGGGTTAGATATGATTCTGATAATAATACAATCTCTTTTAATACCATAGATTCTGCAGGAAATGGAATAGTTGTTATATTTAATTCTAATAATAGCCGTATTTTGAGTAATACTATAACCTCTAGTGGATATTTTGGGATAGGTATTGGGCAAAATGCTACTAATCATATAGTAAATAATAATATTATATCTTTAACAAATAATACTCTAAATCCTGATAATCCAGAAATATCTTATGGTCTTGTTTTATGGAGAAATGCAAGCTATAATTTACTTGAGAACAATACTATTCATTCAAATAGTTATTATGGTATAGAGATTGAGACAGAGGATAGTATAAATAATTTATTTGTCAATAATCAATTATATAATAATTCTTATTTGCAGATTAATCATATAAATTCTTCTCTTAATCAACTTATCTATAATAATTCATTTGGAGAGATTAAATGGACTTCAGATAATTTAACTATGAATGGTAGTTTAACTTTTCCAGGTAATATTACAATAACTAATAATTCAGCTTTTGTTAATTCAACTGCTTTATGTGTTGGAATAGATAATTGTTCAGTTAATAGAACAGCTAATATAACATTAAGAAATATTGGAGAAAGAGGATTTACACTTCCAAGAGTACTAAAAGATGGTATGATTTGTACTAATTGTGTTAACTTTACTTTACTTACAGATGACCCAATAATATTTAATGTAAGTTCTTTTAGTAATTATAGCATAGGGGAAGGTAATTATTTGCTTACAGATTGTACAATTTTAGATGTGGCTAATAATGTTTATGTATTACAAAATAATATAACAACAACTGAAACATGTTTTACAATAACTGCAGATAATATTACATTAGATGGAAATAATTATGCTATTGTTGGTGATGGATCACCTGATGATTATGGTATTTATGTAGAATCTTCTTTAAATGCTACAGTAAAGAATTTTATAAATATAAGTAAGTTTAGAAGGGGCGTTTATCTTTATTATAGCAATGATTCTTTAGTTTATAATAATACATTCTCAAATAATAATCTAAGCGGAGTACATTCAAGATATTCTAATTATTTAAATATTTCAAATAATATATTTGCATCTCAAGCAACTGGTGCAGAAATAGATGTTTCATATAATTTTACAGTTAGTGATAATTATTTTAGTGCAAATCATACAAACTATGCATTCTTAGTTACAGGAAATTCAAATGGAACGTTTGCTGATAACACATTATATAATAATTTTAGGGGAATATCTGTACTATCGAGAATAGGTGTTTTGATACAAAATAATAATTTTACAAATACTACTTATGAATCGTTTACATTTGGGTCTTCTTCATATATTTGGGTTATAAATAATACTTTTGATGAGATAGAGAATTACGTATCTCAATCTTGGCATTCTGATAATCTTTTGATAAAGGATAATTCATTTAGGCTTAATGGAAAGAAGGGAGTATGGTTTTCTACTAATGTTACTTACTCAACTCTATTAAATAATTCATTTTTGGATGCTCGCGGATATGCTATACAACTAATGAGAAATTCATCTAATAATAAATTTATAAATAATACAATAACTTCAACTATTTTAGCAGTAAACTCATCTCTTAATTCAACTAATAATACTTTCATAAATTGTAATTATAGTCTTTCTAATGAATCTGTAAGTTTAGATTCAAGCATAACTCGAAAATGGTATTATCAAGCTAAGGTAAACGATAGTTTAGGTAATAATATGTTAAATGCTAATGTAACTTTGACAAATGTAAGTGGGAATTTAACTTTTAATGGTCTTACAGATGTAAATGGTTATACTGATATGATCGAGATACTGGATTATGTTAATACCAATGGTACAATAAACTATAGTTCTCCTTATAGTGTAAGTGTAACAAAGAACGGATATGATAGTCTTAGTGATAGTTATAATGCAACTGCAGAGAAGAGTATAGTGGATATTTTGTCTTTAGAAGTTGATACAACTGTAACAATCATTGTTTCTGGTGGGGGAGGGGGAGGATCTAAGATAATAAAAGAAACTCAATTAGCCCAAAATAACTTAGTAAATCCGGGTCCCGCGCAGATATTGACAAATGAGGAAGCAAATATACCTATTGTTATGAATAATGATGGGGAATTAGTGTTGAATTCAATTACATTGTATGTCTTAAGTAGTGTACCTGGTGCAACATTAACCTTAAGTGAAGAGTTTATTGAAAAATTAGAATTGAATGAAAGTAAGGAAATAACATTAAATATAAAATCAACATCTTTAGATGACTTTGGTTCTTATCCTATTGTTATAAAAGCTATTGTAGAAGACCCTTATTTAGAAGCATATGGTAAGACATATTTAGACATAGTTGATAGGTATTCTAAGAATAGAACAGAAGTAATAAAAGAGATGGCTTTTGCTAAGGACCTATTCAAAGAAAATCCAGAGTGTTTAGAGTTTAATGAGTTCTTTGATCAGGCTGATAAAGCAATGGATGAATATGATTTTGCTAAGGCTACAAGTATATTGAAGGGAACTGTTCAAGCATGCAAGGATGCTATTTCAGCAAGAGATGAAGAAGATGAATATGAAGAAGAGTTTTTGTCTCCAGAAGAAAAGGCAGCAAATGTTTGGGTATTTTTGTTTGAGTTGGTTGTTCTAGTAATCTTGTTATTGTCTTTATTAGTGTATTTCAAAAAAAGAAATGCTGCTGAATCCGGAATAACTGAAAATATAGAGAATGATTTTAACAGTATTTATGATACATTAAGAAGAGAGATATATAGTAATAAAGTGGGAGAAGCAAAGAGGCATTATCAAGAATTAATGCAAATTTATGTTAAGATAACAAAAACACCACTGCCTTATTCTAAAAAAATGGATTATTACCAAAAGATAAAATCCATCAATCAAGAGCTTTCTAATCTCATAATGGGGGGAGAAAAATGATGCAACATCTTCAGCTTCCGATCCCAACACTAATCTTCAAAGACAGAAGTATTTCAGTACTTGAAGCTATGGTGGAATATCTTAAAGATGAGAAACAGCTTAGTTATCACGAGATCGCTATATTATTGAATAGAGATGACAGGACAATATGGACCTGTTATTCAAGAGCAAAGAAGAAGAGGGAACAAAATGGAAAGTGAGTTAGTTCCAAGCATGATATTCAAAGACAGAAGTATTTCAGTACTTGAAGCTATGGTGGAATATCTTAAAGATGAGAAACAGCTTAGCTATCATGAGATTGCAATATTATTAAACAGAGATGATAGGACAATATGGACCTGTTATTCAAGAGCAAAGAAAAAAAGAAAATTAACTGATTAATCTGTATAATACCATAACTTTCTTATATAATCTTGGCCTATCTTTTTTTGGTAAGCCATTATAATGATAATAAATATTTCTATATGTTTTTATTCCTTCATGCCTGTTTTTTTTAGCTGTCACAATGCCTTTTTTTATCATTTCATTTATCTGTTCTATCGTTAGGTTAGTAGTATAACCTTGAACTTTTTTTACAACTGTTTTAAATTCACTAATTATCTTTTTGTTTATATTTGCTGATAGCTTATCTGGGCCATATTGTATTTTTGAGAGATTTCTTGCTGCAAAAGTTATTCCTTTTCCTTTCTTTTTTATTTCATTTTCAAGCTCTTCAAAGGTAAACTGATAACTGATATTAAGATATTCTGAGAAAAAAGATCTTATGAGGTTAATTAATTCTTTATTTGTAATTTTCGGATCTGTATATGGGAGTTTTTTTTCAAGCTTTAGGATCATATTATAATAGTCTGTTTTTGGTTTTGTTGTTTTTTGTTTTACTTGTGTTTTTTTAGTCTCTACTTTACCTATATTTTCAAAAGTTGGAAGAGCAAGACTTTTTATTGTTAATTTATCTCTTATGTATATAACTACAAATATTATTATGACTAGTAATATAAGAATAATCGGAATAATAAGCAGGATTGGGATATCACTTATATCTATAGCAAGAACAGAAGGAATACATAATATTGTTAATAATAACCAAATCACTTCTTTTTTTCCCATGTTTAACTTATTCTTATTTTTAGTATAAAAATGATTAGCACCACTTTTAAGTGTTGAACACATATTTTATTCTATGAAATATCTATGATTTTTTTAAAAACAAACAGAAAGATATATATATTCATTTAGTCATTTTTAGTATTGATGGAGCTTAAATATGATATGGGAGCGATGCAGCGAAAGGCAGCAGTCTATTCTCATCATCTCAATAAAGTTAAGAAGGAAGTTTCTAAGATTGTTGTAGGTCAGGAGTATATTGTTAATGGTTTATTACATGGTCTACTTGCTAACGGACATGTTTTGGTGGAAGGTGTTCCTGGTCTTGCTAAAACTTTGTTGATAAGATCTTTAGCTTCAGCTACAGGCTGTGCTTACAGTAGGATTCAGTTTACTGTTGATCTTTTGCCTACTGATATAACTGGGATAACAACTTATGATATGAACAAAGGATTTAATGTTGTTAAGGGGCCTGTTTTTTCTAATTTTGTATTAGCTGATGAAATAAATAGGGCTCCATCTAAGACACAATCAGCATTACTTGAAGCGATGCAGGAGCATCAGGTCACTATAGGTAGAGAAACATTTCAGC
>CAYUUQ010000113.1:0-4949 GCA_964447875.1 uncultured Methanosarcinales archaeon
GTTATTAAGTACAAAGTGATATTCTGTTTTTTCAACTAATTCTTTTTTTAATTCCTCAATATTAACTAAATTACCATTAAATCCAAAACTAAACCATTTCCACATCCTTCCATGTTTTCTCTCAAATGGTTGTGCAAAACTTCTTTCATTTGCACCACAAGTAGCATATCTTACATGACCAATGCCCTTACTTCCAGCATATTTCTTAAATATCTTCATACTTCTATCTAACCTACTAGTTCTAAAAACCTCATTTACTGTTCCTATATTCCTGTATGTCTTAAGAAGTTGTAGCCTATTACTATCATAAGTCGTAACTCCAGCAGATAATTGACCTCTATTTTGAAGATTAAGAAGGATTCTATAAAGATAGAATAATGCTTTGCTATCGTTTTTTTTATTAAGGCTTACTGCCCCAATGCCGCATTCGTCATGTACTTCGTCCATTTATATACCTCTCTTTATTAAGACATTTTTGACACTATATATAAATATTTTGATTCCTATTTTGTATAATCTTCAGAATAACTATATAAATAATTTGAGAATATATAAAAGATAGTTTAATTATAAGTTAAATACAAAGATTATATTATAATAATATTTATGCAAAAAACTTATAAACAATCTATTTTTCTATTAGCCTGGGGTGATTTATGATGAATGTATTAATTGTCGGAAACGCAGCAAGAGAACATGCTATAGCAGAAGCTATTGTTAATTCTCCACAACAACCAAAATTATTTTCCTATATGAAAGCAAGAAATCCTGGAATAGTAAAACTCTCAGAAGATATACAAATAGGTGACTACTCAAATCTAGATGAAATAAAAGCATTTGCCGAATCTAATAATATAGAATGGGCATTTGTTGGTCCTGAAGCACCTCTTTCAGAAGGTGTTGTAGATGCACTAAAAGAAGTAAACATTCCCGCAGTTGGTCCTACTAAAAGTTTAGCAAGGTTAGAAACCTCAAAATCTTTCACCAGATTATTAACAGAAAAATATAATGTTCCTGGTATGCCAAAATTCAAAGTCTGCTACAATCCACAAGATGCTAAAGAATTTATAGCTACTGTTGAAGAGTTTGTTGTTAAACCTGATGGATTAACAGGTGGTAAAGGTGTTATGGTACAAGGTGATCATTTTAACACAAAAGAAGAAGGATTACAAATAGCAATAGATTGTATAGGAACAGATAATAAAGTAGTAATTGAAGAAAAACTAATAGGTCAGGAATTCTCATTACAAAGCTTAACAGATGGGAAAAACTTATTTGATTTTCCACCAGTTCAGGATCATAAACGTGCTTTTGTAGATGATAAAGGACCAAATACTGGTGGCATGGGATCTTATTCAACAGGAAAACTATTGCCATTTATGACTCAAAAAGATTTAGATGATGCTCATGAAATAACATTACAAATGGCAGCTGCAATAGAAAAAGAAACAGGTTGTTTATACAAAGGTGTTATGTATGGTGGGTTTATTATAACTAAAACTGGTGTAAAATTAATAGAATATAATGCGAGATTTGGTGATCCTGAAGCAATGAATGTTCTACCAATACTAAAAAATGATTTTGTTGATGTCTGTAAAGCAGTAATTGATGGAACTCTAGATAAAATAGAACCAGAATTCAAAGATGAAGCAACTGTTTGTAAATATGCTGTTCCAAAAGGCTATCCAACTGATCCAGTAGCAAACGAAAAAGTGGACTTATCAGAAGTCTCTGACAATACCAATATCTACTATGCATCTGTTGATGAAAAAGAAGATGGACTATATATGTCTAAATCAAGAGCTATTGCCTTTGTTGGCATAGCTCCAAATATAGAAGATGCAGAAGTTATTGCTGAAAACGCTGTATGTTCTGTTAAAGGACCAGTATTTCATAGAGAAGACATTGGAACTAAAGAACTTATTCAGAAAAGAATTGATCATATGAAAGAATTAAGAAATTAACTTATTTAGTCTGTGTTGCAATTTGAACAGATGCTTGAAATCTATCTCTAACTTCGGTTGTAGTATATACAACTCTTGGACATTTCGCTAATTCAGTAAGAATTTCACTGCGATCTCCTCTTCTTCCTATTCTACCCATATATCTGCCGCCATTGTTCGTTGGGTCACCCCAAGACATACATACATCGCCATTCCGATGTAAAACAATAGAAGAGGGCCAATGATATCTTTTATTGAGTTCAGGAACAGATCTTCTCGGGTCAGCCTGTCTATATTCTACTCCATCAACTATATTGTTACCACTCATAAGTAAGTTAAAAATGACCATTTATTTATAAACTTTACTAATATTATCAAAAAAAGTTAAGATATAGCAAAGGACACAAATATTCAGATAATCTAATATGTCATTTGCTTATTACGAACTGACAACTATTGTACGATTATTTATGTCCGTGAGTATATATCGCCAGAATTTATAATAAAGTTTATAAATAACTTATACCAAGAAAGTATTATCATGGGGGATTTAAACATAACACAACTTCTGTTTAGCCTTATAGGTGGATTAGGCTTATTTATCTTTGGTATAAAGATGATGGGAGATGGCCTGCAAAAAGCAGCTGGTCAAAAAATGCGTTCTATTCTTGGAAAATTAACAAAACACAGATTTATGGGTCTAGGCTTAGGAACTGTTGTAACTTCAATTATTCAAAGTTCTTCTGCAACTACTGTTATGGTTGTCGGTTTTGTAAACGCTGGATTAATGACATTAGTACAATCTATTCCAATAATTCTTGGAGCAAATATTGGTACAACAATAACTGCACAACTAATAGCTTTTAAATTAACAGATTACGCTTTACCTATTGTTGCAATTGGTGCATCAATGTATTTATTTGGTAAAACAAAAAAAACCAAACAGATAGGTGAAGCAATACTTGGATTTGGAATATTATTCTTAGGATTAAGCATAATGTCCTCTGGAGTAAAACCTCTAAGAAGCAGCGAATTAATCAAACATGCTTTCACCAATCTTAGCCATAATCCATTATTAGGTATAATAGTTGGAACAATAGCAACAATTATAGTTCAAAGTTCATCAGCTTCAACTGGTATTGTATTAGCATTAGCAACAACTGGGTTAATGGATATAAACGCAGCATTACCAATAATATTAGGAACTAATATAGGAACATGTGTAACTGCAATGCTAGCAAGCATAGGAACAAATATATCTGCAAGAAGAACAGCCATGGCTCATGTTTTATTCAATGTTATAGGAACTGGAATTGCTTTAGTCTTTTTCAAAATATACTTAAATATAGTTCTGGCAAGTTCTTCAGATCTTCTCAGGCAGATTGCAAACTTCCATACAATATTTAATGTTGTTAATGCATTGATATTTATTGGATTTACAAAACAATTTGCCAAAATTGTAGAAAGAATTATACCTGGTAAAGTAGAAACTATTGAATTTGGACCAAAATACCTTGATAAAAATCTACTGAATACTCCATCAATCGCAATAGAAGCAGCTAAAAAAGAGATAAGAAGAACATTAAAACTTGCAGATGAAATGGTTGATCACAGCTTAAAAGCATTTTATGATAAAGATAAAAGTGAAATAAAAAGAGTATATGCTAAAGAAGATCTTATAGATGAACTACAAGATGCAATAACAGATTATTTAGTTAAAATAACTCAAAAAGAGATTAGCGAAAAAGAAGCTGTAATGATTCCTTCATTATTACATTCAATAAACGATATAGAAAGAGTTGCAGATCATGCTGTAAATATCTCAGAACTTGCTGAAAGAACAATAGATGAAAAAATTAAGTTCAGCAGTTTTGCATTAAAAGAAATAAAAGAAGTTGAAACAATACTAAAAGAAATGATAAAAAATGCAATCAGAGCATTACCAGATCTAAACAAAAAACTAGCAAGTAAGATAGAGGAAAATGAAGAAACAATAAATAATCTGGTATTTGAATTTAGAAACATGCATACAAATAGGCTTGCAAAAGGAACCTGTAATCATAAAGCTGGTTTGATATTTGTTGACTTGTTGATGAGTTTTGAAAAGATTGGAGATCATCTAGTTAATGTGGCTCAAGCAATACAAGGAAAGCTTTCTTGGGAAAATAATAATCATTAGAAAAAATCATTCTTTAGACATAGATAAAACTCGTTTCTGCATCATATCTTTAACACCTTCATTTGCATATAACACCCTTGGATGATCGGCCAATTGTTCAAGAATTGATAAAACATCCTCATCATTTTGTAATGAACCAAGTCTAGAGGATGTATTAGGTCTATCGCCCAAAACACCCATATGCAAAAGAACAACACCCCTTGGAAGTACTGTAAGTAAACTATCCCAACCATACTTCTTAGCAACAGAAGGTAAATATTCTCCGGCCCCCCATGCATTATACTCAATATTTGGCATACTGTTATCACTCATAAGTAAGTTAAAAATCACCAATAGTTTATAAAACTTACGCTAACATCCAAGATTTATTAGTATATTAAAAAGATATTTAAACCGATCAAAAAATAACTAATATATGAAAGACGTATTCAAAGGATATCTAAGAATAATATTAGCTACTATACTATGGGGCACTTCACCGTTATGGATAAGAAACATCAACTTAGACCCGTATCAAACAACTTTCATAAGAACATTGATAGGTTCATTGATTCTTTTTATTTTTGTAAGAAAATTAGACATAGATAAGATAAAAAAAGATCTTAAGCAGATAATTATAGGGGGGATTGGTGTCTGTGGTGGATTTATTTTCTATTTCCTTGCTATAAAGTTAACAACAGTAAGCCATGCGTTATTATCATTCTATACATTGCCATTATTTGTAGCTATCTTAGCTCCATTACTGATAAAAGAAGAACTTGACAAATTTACTTTATTTGCTGTACCTATTGGATTCCTTGGAGTATTTCTCATCTTACTTACTGGGT
>CAYUUQ010000114.1:0-4939 GCA_964447875.1 uncultured Methanosarcinales archaeon
TGGATCATATCTGACATTCTAATACCTCTTACCTAGAATATAACTAGGTGCTACCACCCTTTTTTCAATATAGCAAACGTGTCAAACTCCCGAATATAACTCGCACGTTTGCTTATTACGAAAAGTGAACTAATATTTGATAATCATTCACTTTGAGTATATGTGATTATAACTTGATTTATAAACCTTACTTTTTCATATAAAACTTCTTCTTCAATGAAGAAAACCTTTCAATTGCATATCTAAGCATCGTTCTTGGCATCTTCTTATAATATTTCTTCAAGAACTTCTCTTCTTCTCTTAAAGAAACTCTCTTACCGACTTCTCTTAACATCCAGCCAACTGCCTTATGTATCAAGTCATGATCATCATTTAAAAGTATCTCAGCTATTTTCAAAGTATCATTAGATTCTCCATTGTAAATAAAAGCAAATGTTGCAAGTATTGAAATTCTCTTCTCCCATAAGTTTGAAGACTTAGCTAATTTATACAATATAGACCTATCTTTATCTATTAGATATTCCCCAACAATCTTTGGCGTTGTAACATCTACAAGGTCCCAATTATTTATCCATTTCTTATTTCTTAGATAAACATTATAGATCTTTTCTTTTGTCTTATCATCTGCTTTTTCAAACTGATAAGTCCAGATAAGTAATGCTATCATCCTCTGTTCATGTATCTTAGAATGAAGCAATTGTTCAACTTCTTTTATAGAAAGATCAAGATATTTCTTAGCTATTGTCCTTGCATGAGGCATAGATATGCCAACAAATTTGTCACCTTCGCCATACTCTCCTTTTCCAGTCTTAAAAAACCATTCATTGGCTTTTTTCCTTTTAGGGTCTGAGAAATTCTCCATATCTTTCTTAAGTTTAATTAGACTCATTTAAACACCTTCCCTGTTTCCATTGACCAAAACAATAAATCTAATTCATCCATGGAAATACCAACTTTAGAAGAAAATTTAGAAAACTTATCCTCTATCTCTAAATACTTACTAGCACCTAAAGACTTCGGAACTTCTTTTATAATTCTCAATTTAACTAAATTCTTTAAGATGTGTCTATCAAGGATAGCTAAATCCCTATGGCCAGTATTTCTTAAGAAATGGGATGCCTCCTTATATCCTATTCCCTTAACATTTCTTACGAGAAACTCCCGCTTAACAATATTCTCTTTAATCTTTTTAAGTTCATTTAATATCTTCTTATTCTCCTTAAACTCAATTAGATACTTACTTTTGTTCTTGTAAAATCTGGTTTTCTCTCTTAATATATTAGAAATCTCAAAATCATTAGACATAAAACCTTTATTACGAAGTATCGTAACACACTCATCACATTTGTATGCATTTGATTGCGGTGTTAATAAACAAAAACAAAGCTCATAAAATACATCTTTACCTTTAACAAGCTTAAACTCCTTTAACCTATTTTTAATTATCTTTTTCTTAAGGTTATATTGTTCCTTCAAAAGTTTAGTATTCATAAAAAAAGAAAAGAAATCATAGAATATAAATTTAACGTTTAAGTCTAACTAAAATATTCATCAAATACCAATTATAGCCATAAAATTACCAGCAAAATGTGCTTCAATTACTGCTGCAAAAAGTAATATTATTGTTGCCAATATGAATATAGCTAAACCATCAATTACAACATGTTTAAACCTGACACTTAAAAATCTCTCTCTTAACGTTGCTTTAGATATTATACCTCCAGATATCGCAACTAAGAAATAAGCAGATGCTTCTGCTATTATATGTGGAAAAACTGCAATGAAAGTTAGTATTATGTATAATAATGGGTTTCCAGTTGAAATCAATGAACCATTTCTGATTATAAGTCCCAATATAACTCCCCAAGAAGATGCATTCCATGTCAATATAAAAACAGACCCACTACCATAAATAAAAGAAGTAGCTAAACAAAAAAGCATTATTCTTAGATTATTCTTAAGTATAATCGGTATATGTGCAGTCCAATCAACTGCCTTTCCGGCTGCAACAACAAGATCTATTTGAGACTGAAATACAGTGCTGGTTATTAAAGATGGGAAAACAACAGAAAAGAAAGTATATGTAAGCATCGTACCTAAAAAAAGAAACAAATAAACTTTAACAACATCTAAGTGCTCTGTAAATAAATATTTTAAATTAAGATTGATCTTTTTTCTGGCATCTTCATTCTCCTCAAGTTCCATTAATTTATTCAATGAAGGCAAAATAATAAGTGATGTTAAAGCTATAGAAACAAGGCCAATATCTTTTGGAAATATTAGTATAGCAAGAAATATCCCAAATAATGAATAAGTAAGCCCAAGTAAAAAGGTATATTTAGGCTTGCTTTTAAGCCAATGTACAGAGTAAATCTGTTCTAACACCATTTTTTTAACAATTCATCAACCAAATCAACATCATTCAATACAAACAAATGTACACCAGGTGCACCATAATCTTTTAGTTTCTTGATCATATCTATAGAATAATCAATACCAAATTTATGAGCATCATCTCCTTTCAGACCTTCCTTAAGTTCAGAATTAACTTTAAGCCCAAAGAACTTTTCTACTGATTCTGCCTGCTTTTTGCTAACTAAAGGTCTTACTCCAGGAATTACTGGTAATTTAATACCATTTTCTCTAAGCTTATCAACATAATCCTTATATTCCTCAAAACTAAATATCATCTGAGTTATAATAACATCAGCGCCAGAATCAATCTTAGCCTTGATATGTTCAAGTTCCTCTTCAAATGGATCTTCAGGATGTCCTGCAACAATTATACAAAAATCAGTCTTAACTCCTTCCCGATATTCTCCCTTATCAATATTCTTCCTAGGAAGATAGTGTCCTTTATTTAATTAAGAAATCTGTTTAACAAGAAGATATGCATATTTATAATCTCCATCCCATGCTTCATCCTTAGCTCCAGCTGGTGGATCTCCTCTTAAAGCTAAAATATTTTTTATATCAAAATAATAAAGATCTATAATATCATTTTCAATCTCAGCTTTAGTTCTTTCCCTACAAACAAAGTGCGATATTGGAGCCAAACCATTTTCTGTTGCAAAAACTGATATTGGTAAGGTTCCGCCCCTTAAACTTCCACCTGCTCCTTTAGTTATACTAACAAAATCAACTTTATTCTTTAATTTATTTATCTTATCAAGCATCTCCTTACTTCCTTCTCCATTTCTAGGTGGAACTAATTCAACACTCCATGTAAAATCCTTTTCTTTGAATATTTCAGTTATTTTTTTTGACATTTTTTATTAGCTCATTAATTTCTTTAACAGCAGATAAAGCATCCTTTCCATAGCTAGCTTGTATCTGTCTTGCATAATCATCTGTAACAACAGCTCCTCCAACCATCACAGGTATACTAATACCTTCATTCCTTAGCTCCTTTATAACATTTTCCATTTCAAGAACAGTAGTTGTCATGAGTGCAGATAAAGCAAGTATATCTGGTTTCTTCTCTTTAACTTCCTTACATTAGCCCCAAGATCTACAACTGCATAGTTATGTGATTCAAGTAAAGCAATGACAATATTCTTTCCTATATCATGAATATCATTCTCAACAGTAGCAAAAACAACAATACCTTTCTCTTTTCCGCCTTCTTGCTTCAATTCCTGTTTTAGTCGGGAAAAAGCTTTTCTCATCGCTCCAGCAGATAATAAAACCTGAGGTAAGAAATATTCTTTAGTATTAAACTTTCTTCCAACTTCATTTAATGCATCAATTAAAATATCATTTATCTGCATAGCCTTTAATTCAGCTAAACTTTTCTCAATAATTTCAACAATATTATCTTTATCTCCATATAATATTGCATTATAAAGCTGCTTATCAAAAGGTAAATTAAGGTAATCTTCTTTCTTAACTTTCTTAACATTTATAGTAATAGATGTATCTGCTTGTTCAATATTATCTAACGGATTTAATATCGCTAAATCCAACCCTGCCTTTTTAGCCTTAGTTAAGAATTTAGAATTAACTTCTGATCTATTTGGTAATCCATGTGAAATATTACTAACTCCAAGAATTGTCTTATAGCCTAACTTCTTTATCTCTTTAACAGCTTCTAATATTATGTTCTCATTCTCAGGGTTTGTCGCTATTGTTAAAACTAATGAATCAACAATTATATCCTGACTACGAATACCTACCTTTTCAGCTTCAGCTATTATTTTCTTAGCAATCTCAACTCTCTTCTCAACTGTTTTAGGTATTCCATCATGATCTAAGCACAATGCTAAGATTGCTGCACCATACTTTTTAGCTAATGGTAAAACATGACTTAAACTATCCTCTGCACCATTAACTGAATTAATTAGTGGCTTTCCAGCACATTTCCTTAATGCTAACTCCAAAGCTTCAAAATTAGAACTATCAATAACAATTGGAGCATCGATAATATTCTGTACAGCTTCAACTGCTTTAGGTAATGACTTAGTTTCATCTCCTCCAGCTATTCCAACATTAACATCTAAAAAGCTAGCTCCTTCTTCTACTTGTTGTAATGCCTGATTACGAATATATTTATCTTCTCCGTTCTTTATCTCTTCAATAAATCCTTTCCTGTTTGTAGGATTTATCCTCTCTCCAACAATTAAAGTTGGTTTAACTTCTATACTTTTAGTTCTTGAACATAATTTTGTTTTAACATCGACATTCCTAGAAACAGGTTTCAAATCTTTAATCCCGCCTTTAACCGCTTTGATAAACTCTGGATTTGTACCACAACAACCACCAACAATGTTAGCTCCTAACTTAACAAACTTAATAGCATTCTCTGCAAATTGCTCAACTGGATAATCCCATACAGTTTTTTTATCTATAATCTTTGGGAGTCCTGCATTTGGTTGCAAACAAATTAACTTATTAGTATTCTTAACAATAATCTCGGCTGTTTTTAGCATTCCTTCAGGTC
>CAYUUQ010000115.1:0-4938 GCA_964447875.1 uncultured Methanosarcinales archaeon
GTCGAAAATAAAAAAAGATTATCTTTTTAATAATTTTACATCAAAATGTTCTATATCTCCTAAACTTCTTGATAATCCAGGTTCTGCCCAACCACCAATACTTGGAGGAACTATTCCACTAAACATTAGTCTTTTATTAGCTGCAAGATCAATAATATTACTTATACCACCACATCTATTATAATCACCATAAACTGTTGTTCCATGTATTAATGTTTTAGTTGATTGTTCTGCCTGTTGTCCAGTAGATTCTCCACCACCATTTGAATTTTCTTGGTACACATATTGATCTGGGATCTGCCTTATTCCATCAGATGACATGTAAGCTGCATTAACCAATAATGTCGGAATTAGTGCATCTTCTAGTGATATATGTTGGTGACTTGGATCATTTTTTTGTACGGCTTCTACAAAATTTCTATATGCTCTTAGACATGCTGGTTCCCAATGATCATTTTCTTTTGTTATGAATTGTTTATTCTCGCTTGTTCCATTTTTATATGTTACTATATATCCTCGAGGATCCCATGTTGCACTACCTTTTGTACCTACCACTTCTAAAGTTAAGTCTTCATCTTTTGGATGACAAACACTACCATAAAAGAATACATCTATATCATTGACTCTTGTTCTAAAGCAAGCAGTATCTTCCATTTGTAAAACTTTTGAAGAGTGGGCTCTATATAGTTCTGCTTCTATTAGTATTGGTGTTTTTTCTTTTCCAGGAACAAAATAAATGCATTGTTCTATCAAATGAGGGAACTGGTTAAATAGGCATCCATCTAAAAGTGGTTCATTACCCCTCATCATCTGGCCAGCCCATGCTTTTCTTTCATAGTATTCGTCTGAACGCATCCATTTTCCTTTTCCTATAATTTCTTTTATTTCTCCAAGAACTCCTGAGTCTATTAGTTCTTTTAGAGCTAATGCTGATTCTGCAGCTGTATTCATGTAGTTTACACCAACAAGTTTATTTGCTTGGTCTCTTGCGTTAACGAATTCTCTTCCTCTTTGAATTGTTACTGCAGGAGGTTTTTCACAAAATACATTTACTCCATTTTCTAAGAAGTATTTTGATTGAAGTAAGTGTAGGTGGTGTGGTGTTGTAATTGTAACTATGTCTAAATCTTCTCTTCTTGCCATATCTTGATAAAGATTATATGTATTAACACCAAATGTTCTTTGCATAGCTAAGAATTCTGCATATTTTCAGTATCTGATTCAGCTATAGCAACTAACTTTACTAGACCTTCTTCTTCTAATGTGTCTATAGAGTTCATATGCATACCCTGAACTCCTGAGTCTCTTGCACCTACTATTCCTACTCTTAATGGTTGTCGCATTGTTATTTAAACCTTTATTTAGGAGCTGCTCTATGTATCTGATTACCAACTGTAACTAATTTGTATACTTGTTGATGTTGGATTCCTGCAGCGTCTAATTGACCTACTATTGCAAAGATGTATGGTTCCATCATAGCACCAGTGAATCCTCCGAACTTACCAGCAGCAAGTGCATGTGGTTCAGCAACTCCACCAACTTCAGGTCTTGCGCCGTTTGCTTGTAACATTCCTTCTAATACAGGAATATGTTTAGCATAATTTGAAAGTATCTCTTTATATTGCCCATCTCCCTCTCCACATGGTCTATGTGGCCAATGAGCACTTTCAACACCAGTTTTTTGTGATCCTGTTTGTTGAACTACATATATAGCATCTTTGAAATGAAGTAAACAAGGAGCTAAAGCTTCATAGCTTTCTAATGGTGTTCCTTGTTCTTTTGGAACTCCTCTAACCACATTTGCACTATCTTGATATTTTAAAACACCCTTAACACCTGTTTCTTGAATAATATCTCTTAATGAAGGTCCATGGTATCCTAATAATCTAGCTTCAATTTCAACTATTGGAGTTATGCCTTCCCTTAGGAATCTACCAACCATATTTTGAAAAGCATTTAATCCAGCAGGACGATATCTTTCAAATTCAGGAGTTCCTGGAAGTGCAATATCATCTCCTTTAGCAGGATAATATGTAAAGACTCTTGCTTTATCTAGGCCAAAAAATTTACAAGCAGCAATTGTATCATCAATTTTTTTATCATTTATAGACTCAAAACCTTTGTCTCCAAGATTGTCTTTTCCAACTGCTGTTCCTGCATCCCACAGTTCTGCTCTGTGTACTTGAATTTCATGTCTGTAACGCTTTTTTTGTTCTAATGGTGCATCTACAAAGCTTACAACAAGTCCAGCATCTTTTAGTCTTTGTGATTCTGCTATGAACTCTTCACCCCTGAAGTTTCCTAAATGGTTTAATTTTGTTTGTTCATCAAAACCAATAAACCTTAATGATAGTGGTGTGTTTCTTTTAGCAGCTTTTTCAACATGTCTAAAGTGTGGTTCTTCCTCATCACCAAAAACCGCAACTACCATATATGGTTGTAAATATGTTTCTAATTCAGTCATTTTTTATTACCTCCGTTGTTAAAATTAAACTTATTTATTCATATGTTGTACTGCTTTAGTCCATGCTTTGTATTGAGCATCTTTATTTTTTCCAGGTTCAACAACGTCTAATGCTTCTAAACCAGTAAAAGCTGTCTTTAAGTCATGTCTACCAAGACCAACAGCAGCACCTCTTGCTGCTCCTGCTGCACCATCTGTATCATAAAGTTCTACTGGTGCCTGCAGTGCATCTGCAAATGCTTGTCTGAAAACAGGGCTTAAGAACATATTTCCATGACCAGCTCTAACCTTTTCAATAGGCATACCCATTTCACCCATAACTTCAGCACAATATTTCATTGCATATGCTATTCCTTCTTGAACAGCACGATATATGTGGGCCTCTGTATGTCTATTCAAGTCAAGATTAACTAAATGAGATCCAGTATTCGCATCCTGTTGACTTCTTTCTGGTCCATTCCCAAATGGGATATATATTAATCCATCTGTATCATTAACTGATGCAGCAGCTTCATTCATCTGATTATAACTTCCACCACCTAATACATCTTTAAAGTATCTATTTGAGATTCCTGCCCCATTTATACAACCAAGAATACCAACTCTTAGATTCGAGTGATCTGCTGTGCTGCTATTTACATGTAAAAATGAGTTTACTCTTGTAAAAGCATCAAACTGCGCATGTTCACTAATACCATAAAGCACTGCTGACGTTCCTGCAACAGCTGCTATTTCTCCAGGTTCTAATACATTTAGTGAAAACGCATTGTTTGGTTGATCTCCTGCAAAATAAGTCATGGGTGTTCCTTCTTTAACTCCCCATTCTTGAGCTGATTCTCTTGTTAGTCTTCCATGTTCTCCGAATGTGGGTTTTATGTCGGGTATATGTGATGGATCTAATTTAAAGTGATCCATCACTATTCTTGAAAGACCCATAGTATTGAAATCCCATAATACACCTTCTGATAATCCAGATGCTGTTACAGTACTTTCTCCTGTTAATCTTCTTAAGAGATAATGTCCAGGTAATAATGCTTTATCTAGTTGTTGATAAAGTTCTGGTTTATTTTCTTTAAACCATGCTAGTTTAGATGCTGTAAAATGTCCAGGTAGATTTAATGTTTGATTTAAGAATCTTCTTTCTACTCCTCTGTGCTTTTCAGCAGACTCTTTTTGTTTTGTTGTTCTACCATCACACCAAATTATTGCATCCATTAAATGATCTCCAGTTGAAGATACGGGAGTCATACCATGCATTTGATAGCTTACACCTATAGCTTCAATATCATCGCCATCAATTTCTGCATTAGCTATTGCCCCTCTCACTGCTAGTTTTGAATTTGCTTCCCAAGTTCTAGGGTCTTGTTGTGCCCACCCTTTTTCTGGGGCAACTATTGCTAATTCTTTTCCATCTGATGGAGAAGTATAACTACCTACAACTTTTCCTGTTTCAATATCTAATATAGAAGCCTTTATTGATGAACTTCCAACATCTAATCCTACTGTATATCCTCCCATTTTCTATTTACCTCCGTTAATTAATTATTCTATAGCCCTTCTTGCAGCTATTTCATAATCTCTTGCGTATCTTATCAATAAACTATCAACACGTTCTTGTGGAATTCCTTCTTCTATTTCTCTAATAGGTAATGTATCTGGATCTATCATAAGTTTTTTAGGACTAACACCTTCTAAAACAGCCATACCTATCAAAGCAGCTGTTAGGTTTACTGGTGTTTCATCTGTTACTGCATAAAGATCTTTTGGAATTACAGTATTCATTATTGCTGCAGATAATCCCCTAGATGCGGGTCCTGCTATTAGCATGTCATTTCCTCTAGGATGTTTTAATATATCAGATATTTCTGCATTTTCTTTGAGAGTTCTTGTAACAGTTGCATCAGCATATGCACTTTGTATTGCTAGAGCAAGATGAGTTGCATGAGCTAGTGCTACGGGGTCATTTGCTAACCTTGCAGGTAATGAAGTAGGATCTTTTTTCGGATCATGCTTATATGGTCCATTACCGTCCATAAAAGCAGGCATTACCCTCACATTATCCCCTAAAAGTTCAAGTAATAATTTATAATCAAATTCAGGATCAAAACCAGCTTCTTGTCCACCTAATTTCATATAACCTCCCCACATCTGTCCACCACGAAACATTGTTGTTGGAAGTTTACTTCCATATATATCAGCATTAACTGTAAAATCCCATTGTTTCATATATTGCCTTAGTTGAACGCGTCCACCCGGTACCATATGACAGCTCCAGGTTCCACTATTATCGAAACTTTTAATCCCCCCAATTCTTGCAAGTTCAGCAACCATTGAAGTATCATGAGCTATACTTATTACTTGGCAGTCTTCTGGGATACCATATTTTTTTGCATCTTTTAGTGTTCCAACTGGTATGTAAGCTTGTTTTCTTACATTAGCAAGTGAATCTAAGATCTCTAATTTAAAAACACTGG
>CAYUUQ010000116.1:0-4922 GCA_964447875.1 uncultured Methanosarcinales archaeon
ATAATATATGGATTGGATGTTATTATGATGCTAGTAATGACAGATGTTGGACTGGAGACATCGACGAAGTCCGTATCTACAACCGTTCTTTATCTCAAGCAGAGATCCAAAACCTATACGAACTAGGTTCACATCACATTGAATGGAATGATTGGCAAGATGAAGGTAAAATAGTTTCAGGATCAAAAACAGAATCAGACTGGTATGGTAAATTTATACAGTTAAATTCATACTTCTATACTGACAATACTGATATTTCACCTTATTTATTAAACCAATCAGTTGATGTATCAACACAACCAACTTTTGTTGGACCATCAATAACCGTAATAACTCCAACAAACGGAACCATCACTTCACAAACAAGTATAACATTCAATATTTCATCAGATGAAACACTAGATTATTGTAAACTAACAACAGATGATTGGGCAACTAATCACACAATGACTGTATCTGATACGTATGCAAATTATACTAATTCATCGATGCCAGAAGGAACATATATTACTAAGTTTTGGTGTAACAACTCATTATATCCTGGTGGCTACATAAATGACACAGTAAATACTACATTTACAATAGATCTAACAAAACCACAAATCACAATTACTTCACCTGAAGCAAGATATTACAATAATGAAAGCATACATTTAATTGTATCTTCAGACGAAAACTTAGGAACTTGTATTGTTTCATTGAATAATTGGACTACAAATAATACAATGACAACATCTACAACGACTGCTTCTTATTATAATACTTCAATTTCAGATGGAGTATACACTGCATTATTCAGTTGTAATGATACTGTAGGAAACATAAATATGACTGAAAGTGTAACATTTAATATACATTATGTAAATCCTTCAGCAGGAAGTTTAAAACCAAATAGTACATTAGTATTCTCAAACAGAACAGAAAGTTCTAATCAGGGAACCTTAGGTTATAGGTTAGATACACCATTATTATTTATGGACTTTAATAAGTTTAAAGGAAACTATATCCAAGATAATGGATTATATGATAACTTTGGAGCGGCATATAATGGTCCAACTTATAATTCTTCATGTGGAATTACTTCTGCAGGTAATGATCTAATGGGTTGTTTTGAGTTTGATGGAGTTGATGATGAGATAGTTATTTCTGATAATGATGATTTTGATTTAACTGGTGATGCAACAATTTCATTTTGGATAAATGGATTAGATACAGAACCTTCAAGTTCAGCAGTAATCTTTGATAAAAGAAGTGCCTGGAATTCTGCTACTGGTTGGGATTTATATTACCAAAGGCCAGATAATGATAGATTTATTTTCAGAGGACCTAGCGCAAACACAGCAGGAACTGATGTAGACATTCTTGGACCAGGATGGGGAACAGAAGCATGGAGATGGTATCATTTTGCCCTTACAATAGAGAATGGTGTTGTTCAGATGTATCTTAATGGAACTCCATTAACAATGACCGATACAGATGTGGGCACTATTGTTGCTTCAACTGATGATTTAACAATAGGAAGTAATGGTGCAGCAGGTGGTTATCATAGTGGTTCAATAGATAACGTTCAAATTTGGGATAGGGCTTTAACAGCTTCGGAAATCTTAAATCTTTATAACGGAACAAAAAATAATTCAAATTACATAGGAAATTATGCAAGTAAAGGCGATTATAAATCATTAGTTTACTACAATGAATCTTCTATTTATTGGAATGTTACTCAAAGTATTGCTGATAGTGATTATCAGGATACTTTAGAATATGTTAATACTTCTGGGTTGGTTAGTTATTGGAGATTTGATGGTGATGTTAATGATAGTTATGGAGAAAATGATGGGACAAGCAATGGTGATAGTGATACCGTGGGGATTGTTGGTCATGCTAGGAAGTTTGATGGGACTGATGATTATGTTGATTTTGGGACTGATAATTTAGCTATGGGTGATTTTACAATATCTGCTTGGATAAAACCTTTGTTAGATGAGACACAGTCTTTTGGCGAACTTAAACTTGACAACACAGGATTTATTCTTTATAATTATTTGGGAGGTATTAGTTTTGGTCATAGGGGCGGTGTGGGTTCAGTTACTCCAAATGATGGAACAATAGATGATAATAAACTTGTGCATGTTGTTATTTCATATAACGGAGGTTCAAAATCTTCTTTGGATAGTTATGATATCAGAATTAATAATGAATTACAAACTACTAGCTCAACGGGAACTATTGGGGGTTCTTACTCTAGGAATTATTTAGGTAGAGAGAATAGTGGGAATTATTTTGGCGGAGCAATTGACGAAGTCTTAATTTTTAATCGTACACTCTTAGAATCAGAAATCTCAGAAATCTACAACAACCAAAAGAAATATTATGGTGTTGAAATGTTTGAAAAACATTTAAGACTTGATGGAGTAGATGATAATGTAGATTTGAATGACCCCGTGATTGATTCATTTTCAAATCTTACATTTTCTACATGGTTTAAGAGTAATAAACATAACTCTAGATTGATTTCTTTGAAAAGAAGCGGGGCATCTGATAGTCTAGTGAGAGCAGGAATTACATCAATAGGTGATTTATATTTTACACTAGATGATGGTACAACAGCAGGAGTAACTGCTAGTGGATATGAAGATGATACCTGGCATCAATTAACTGCAACATATAACGGGACTGATCTAAGATTATACATAAACGGAAAGTTAGAAGATACAGATAGTAAAGTTTCTTTTGATTTTTCTAATACTGATGGAGATATGTATTTTGGAACTAACTATGATGATACATCTAGTTATTACAAAGGACAAATGAATGAAGTTCTAATTTATAATCAAGCTTTATCTCAAGAAGAAGTAACTGAATTATATAATCTTAGATTTAATTTAACCAATTATTCACATTCCGACTTAGTTTCTCATTGGAGTATGGATGAGAATCTTAAGGATAGGTTCGGAGTTGCGAATGGAACTGCTTCAGGTGCATTCATTACAACAGGCTTAACAAATTATTATCCTTTAGATAACTCAGCAGATGATTTAATAGGGGGGGATGACGGTACAGTTGTAAATGGAGTGTTAAATACTACTGGAATTAGCAGTAATGCAATGGAGTTTGATGGAGTTGATGATAGTATTACTATAGTAGATATAGACATACAAACAGTTTTTTCAATTTCAGCATGGATAAACATTGATTCATTGGATAGGCATCAGTCAATAATAGGATTTTGTGATGACGCTAATAGTGATTGTACAGGGGGAGATTATAATTTGATTAATTTTAAGCTTGATGATAATAATTATCTTAATTTAAATTATGCTACTCCTACTGATTTTTATATGGAGGAAACAACTGAAGCACTAGAAGAAGATATCTGGTATCATGTTGTAGCAACATATGTTGATGATGGGTCATCTAATGAAGACATTAAACTATACATAAATAATGTTTTAAAAGAAACAACAGTGATACAAGATGACGATCCTAATTCTCCAATATTTTCAAAACCATTTGCTATAGGAGGTTACTGGTCTACATACACAGATGACGTTAATGCAGAGTTTAACGGTTCAATAGATGAAGTTATGATTTTTAACCATGCACTAGATAATTCTGAAGTAGAATCTCTTTACAAAGCAGGACTTTCACAACATGCTAACACTAATATTACACTACAAACAAGAACAGCTGATAGTTATAATATCTCAGATAGTGGATTAGTCGGACTTTGGGGATTAAATGGAAATGCGAATGATGAGTTGGGGGTTAATGATGGGACTTGGACTGGAACAGCAAATTATTCTGATTCAGCAGGAGTAGTTGGTAAAGGAGCAGAATTTGATGGAAGCAATGAGATAGAGCTTACAGATGATACTAACCTTGATTTTGGTACTGATGATTTTTCTGTTTCTGCATGGTATAAAGGAACCGAATTAACAGCTAGTTCTAGAATGATAGTAGATAAATATGATGGTGGTCATGTTGGTTGGTATTTTGGGCAAAGTACAGACGGTTCTACTTTTTATTGGAAGTTAGGTGGAGGTACATCTCAATGGGCAAGTTGTTCAATTGATGGCAACGATGGTGTATGGCATCATGCAACAGGAACTAAAAGAAGTAATAGATTAATACTTTATATTGATGGTGTTGAATGTGACAATCAAGCTTATAATGGGGAAAACACTAATGCAGCAGTTAATGTTCATATAGGTTCTGGTGATGGAGCAAATTACTGGATAGGACAAATAGATGAAGTAAAGATATATGATAGGGAATTATCAGCAGCAGAAATCCAAAATCTATACAACTTAGGAAGTTATCATCTAGAATGGAATGATTGGGAAAATGAAGGAAGAATAACGGATAACGTAGAAGATATCTCTACAGATTCAGGAAAATTCATGCAATACCGTTCAATCTTAAATACTGATAACACCGAAGTCTCACCTTATATCCTAAATCATACTATACTAAACATAGATCAACTTTACATAAATTTAGCTCCATCCTCAGAATATACCTCCTTAAACTATATATCATCTACAGCAACTGTAACTGGTGGATCAACAATAGATATAATAAACATAAGTTTATGGAACTCTTCAGGATTTATAAATAGCAGCACATCCTCAGAATCTTTTAGCTGGAACATAACTTCTTTACAAGATGATAATTATTATCTAAATGCCACTGTAAATGACTCTACAGGAGAATTGGCAGTTTCATCAACATCAAATATTACAATAGATACCATCTACCCTACATTAGAATACCAATCACCAACACCTGACAATAACACAGGTGCATCAAGCAGTTTCATAGTAAACATAACAATAACAGATGCAAACTTAGACAATGTAACATATAACTGGAATGGAACTACAACTGTATACAATACAACACAACTAACCTACTTAGGAAAC
>CAYUUQ010000117.1:0-4878 GCA_964447875.1 uncultured Methanosarcinales archaeon
ATTGAATCTTTTCTTCCTATAGACAGGATATAATTAGTATTCCAATTCTTATTTTTTCTCTCATAAATATAAAGCCTAGATTCAATATCAAATTTTCTTAATAATATGTGTATATCATCTATACCTTTTTTGTTAACAGATTGTATTCTTACATAATTTTTTCCAACATAAGCTTCGCAATCAAAAAAAGCCCTTAACCATTCAATTTTCAAGATATCTAAATTTAAATATTTATATGGAATTCTCCAATCATGAGTACCTAACATAGTAGTTCTAAGTAAATCTAAACAAATAGGTTTACTTGATACTCTAACTCTAAAATATTTATCTTCCTCTCTAATGGTAGGCATTTTATTATAAAATGAGTTAAATGCATCTATATAATGTTTTAACATAAGTTTATCATCTGGATAAAAATCAATACTATGGTGCATATTTCCATTGCAATCTTGTCTTATTAATACACAACCGTCTCCAGCTAAAAAGCCCAATAGTTTAGCCTTTAGCACCCTAAAATCTATACTTTTTTCTTTCAATGCTATTTCGGAGTATAGTTTTTGTCTTACATTCTTCCATCTATTAATAGCAACTTTCCTATTTCTTTCAGAATTTGAAATGGTTTTCTGCACCATATACACCACATTACAACCCAAATATATTAATGTTTTGGTATATAACGCAGTACCATAGAATTATAAAGAATATAAAAAACTAATGCAAAGATATATAATCTAGAGTAAAATAACAATTAATAAATGAAAAAGATAAGACTCCATCAATTCCTGAGTAAAACTGGAATCTTCAAAAGTAAGTTTGATATAATGGAAGCTATAGAATCAAGTAAAATTAATGTTAGAGATAAAGTTATAACTAATCCACATCATCAATTTAACCCAAAGACAGATTTTGTATTTTACAATGAAAAACTATTGAAGATAACAACAAAAAGTGTTTATCTTTTAGTAAACAAACCCAATGGATATTTATCATCAAAACTATCTGAAAAAGATAAAAAATTTAATAAAAAAAGTATATTTGAATTAATAGAATTAGATGAAACAACAAAAAATTCTTTATTTTGTGTGGGTAGATTAGATGAAAACTCATCTGGATTAATAATCATAACTAACGACGGAAAACTAAGTAAATTCATAGCTGTTCCAGAAAATAATATACCTAAAACTTACATAGTTACTTTAGAACAACAGATATTGAATAAAACTATTGAAATGATACAAAAAGGAATCACAATAACATTAGAAAAAGACGGTGTTAAAACAAAATACAAAACAAAAAAATGTAAGATTGATATTGTTGGTGATAATAAACTTAAGATAACCCTAACAGAAGGCAAAAAAAGAGAAGTAAGGAGAATTTTTGAGAGTGTTGGTAATAATGTTTTGAAATTAAAAAGAATTTCTATAGGTAAGATTAAAGTAGATAAGATAAAAGAAGGAACATATATTGAAGTTGATAAAGAGTTTATTGAGAATAAAATATAAAATGCTCTCTACGGGATTTGAACCCGTGCCACAGGCTCGAGAAGCCCGTATCCTTGGCCGGACTAGACTAAGAGAGCAAATTAAATCAAGAAACTACTAACTAATTTTTAAATCTTTTCATATCTATTATTGACTATACTGAAAATAAATATATACTCTATAATAGAAATATTTAAATATCAGTTTAACAAATAGTAAACTAGTCTACAACAGACGAGGCGTCTAAAATAAACAAACACGATCGCTATGTCGAAAGGTTGTATACCGAGATCAAACACAAATACGATAGAGTTCTTAAGCACGTTCAGATTGGAAATAAAAAACGTGATGTTGGAGAAATAGACCTAATGGGTGTAAAAGGAAATCAAGTAGACCTATACGAAGTCAAATGTAGCTTTAGAATAACAAAAGCTAGAAAACAACTAACTAAACTAAGAAAATTATTTGATTATGATAATACAAGTACTTTCTTCTATTGTGGCGGAGCAGAAAAATTAGTTGCTATAGAATAGATAAATATACTTTCAGATTAAATAATTATTTTTAACATACTTTTTCGATAATTATTTAAATAAAAGTTATCATTATTACTAAAATGAAAAAAACAATATTCTTGATAATATTTTTATTAATAATAAGTATAATATCAGTATCTGCAAAAGAGTCAATAGATATTTGTGATTCTGACAAGGATGGCACAATTTCTCCTGATGAAAAACTTAAATGTCATGAGGATGTAATTGATAAAGAAAAAGTAAAAAAACCAATCGATTCAAAAAAAGTTATTGAGTTAGAAAAAACAAAAATAACAGACAAAGAAGATAAAACAATTGTAAAAACTAAAAATAAAACAAATGAATTCTCTGATTTTAGCAAAGTTGGATTCTTTAACAAATTCCAATGTAAAATTTCATCCTGGTTTTCAAGCAGAACTTATAAAGAATGCATATATGATAAATTAATAATTCCACCTAAAAACATTGTTGGTGAAGCTTATAAGTCTAAAACTGATAATGGATTAATTGGATTATATCACTATTATAGTGTACCCCATAACGATAACTTGGTTTCAACAACAGCGCCAGACGCAAATGGGTATTGGCCACTTTATAAATCATACCAAACAACTTACGTTCCTAATTCAGAAGTTCCAATGGGTTACATCCAACCAGATAGCTCAGTTATTCCATTAGGTATGCAAAAACTATATTATTACTATGGTATATCAAATTCTGATGCTAGATTAGATTTAGTAGCTCCTGTAAATGGAGTTCATCCTCAAAACTCAAATTATGTGAGTCCTGCATCTCATTCAGTAATGGGATTAATCTGGCAAAGTCCTGGATCTGAAAGAAGAGCAATTTATGAATATTATACTAAATCAACACAAAATTATGGTTATTGGACAATCGCTCCTGAAAATGGGCATTTACCCAATAACCCGAGTATTGGATTTGTAAGAATTATTGGGTATGTGGGTGAGAGTGCAGATTATGAAGAAGAAGTTCCGACTACACCAGCACAACTAGATCATGAAGACAGTCCTTTTGGATGGCTTCCGGCTGTTACAATAGCTGATGAAATTGATGATGCAAAGGATATCGGACTTAAATGGACCAGAGAATCAACAAGTTATTCTTTCATTACAGATTATAATAAAGGACCATACAATTTCAAGGAATATAATGAACCACGTAAGAAACGACTAATTAATTATGATCACACACTTACAGAAATTGCTTCAGCAGGAATTAATATCCTTGGACTATTTTGGGTAGAAGAAGCAGTTGAAGAAAGATCATGGATACCAACAGATGAAATGGAATATAGGAATTTTATCAAAGCTGTTGTTGAAAGGTATGATGGTGATGATGATTTAGGTTGTATTGCTTTAGCACCAGACTGTTATGTTGTTGGAGACAATATGTATCCAAGCCAAGAAACTATTAACGCTCTTAAAAGCAACCCAATAAAATATTGGGAAGTTGAAAATGAACCTAATTATAATATTCGACTCCATAATGGATTTGCAGAACTACAAAAAATAACTTACGAAGCAATAAAACAGGCTAATCCCGAAGCACAAGTTCTAATAGGTGGAGTTGCAGGATGGACATCTGACTATTCAGGAGTATCATTTCAAAAACATTTTAAACCAATTTTAACAGAGCTTAATGGACAGCATATGGATATTTTTAATATACACTGGTATGGGTGCGCAAACGGAGATTATAAAATGATTGACCATGGAAACGAAGAAGAAGTTTTAACAATAGTTAAAGATGCCTTGGAAGAAAATGGGTTCTCAAGAGGCATGTCTATCTGGATAACTGAAACTGGATCATCAACTGGAGTAGCACTAGGTTCAAAAGACGAAGTATTATGTGAATACACAAGCGAAACAAAACAAGCAGGTGACTATGTAAAAAGATATGTATATGCTACTAAAGAAGGTATTGATAAATTATTTGGTGTTTTAAACTTAGGTGAAAGCTTCTGGATAACTTATGAACACTATTTTAGCCAAACTTCATTAATTTATGATGGTAAGGGAACATATGACTTAGGAGCAGGAATAAAAAAATTGTCTTATTATTCAATTAAATTAATGATTGATAAGCTTACTGGTTCTGATTGGGACAATGTACAAGAAGTTTATGCACAAGATAATGTATATGCTTACAAATTAATTAAAGATGGGCAGCCAATATACGTTGCTTGGTGGGACTCTTGGGAAGAACCAGATGCGAAGTCAAAAAGTATTAATTTAGAAGTTGATTTTAATGGAGATGTAATAATAACAAAAGCAGTACCTACTGGAGAGGGTGTATCTGAAATAAATGGGGAAGATTTAGATGAAAACAATTATCCTAACTTCTTTAATACTGAAACAAAAACTGTTAATAATGGAATAATTAATTTGCAATTGAGGGGAATTCCAGTTTATGTTGAACCTATTTCTTCTTAAATTATTTTTTTCTCAAAAATTGATTGTATAAAAATCCATTCTATCGTTCTTTAATAAATAAACTCCTAAAGCAACATAATATGATATATATATATTAAGAATAAAATAAAACGCCGTCGCCCGGACTTTCAAAGCGAAGCTTTAATCTTCACACTTTTGAACCGGGAAAACCGTGAGGTAACAGGATTTCCAATCCTGCGGAGTAACCAGATTGTCCCACGACGGCATATATAAAAATAAGAATTAATTATTGATTTATAAAAGTTTCCTATTAACTAAGTCTGAGAAATTAAGAATATCATAAGAAACTTTCAATAAGAACCTAATCAAAATATAAAAAATAATTAAAGAATTTATTCAACCATCTCAATCTCGATATTAAGACCTTCTGGAATTGGTACTCTCATA
>CAYUUQ010000118.1:0-403 GCA_964447875.1 uncultured Methanosarcinales archaeon
AGGAAGCAGGAACACCTTTTTGGGAAGGGGAGGTTCCTTATTGTACAATGGCATTATTAAAAGCTAAGAAGGAAGGATATTCTGATACACAGAAATTTATACAAACAAATCAAGAAGAAGCAATACATAAGATATTTATGGATCCAATAAAAGAATTTAAAAACTTCACAGTTCTAAAACATCAATTGATAGCACAATATGATGGAACACAGTATTTGGGTCAGAGAGTTTCACCAATCGGTCAGGAATTAACTAATGGTGAGTCAGCAATGATTGTATTAAGTGCAAAAGAAAAGAATTTTGAGAAAACTATATTATTCTCAGGAAACGAAACTATTGCAGAAGGCGTAGAAGGATTTTCGCTTTTAGCTGGCGATGATTACACTTATGATATTGATATAAC
>CAYUUQ010000118.1:413-4877 GCA_964447875.1 uncultured Methanosarcinales archaeon
TCAATCGTCTATCCTGCAACACAAAGAAACTCATGATATTGATATAACAATTATGAATGATGATGGAATAATAGGTGGGTACTCAGGAGAGATGGAAGTAAGTAAAGGTGATGTTCGTTATTCCAATGCTGTTAAGTTACATGCAGTATATAGGTATTTTAGTGATGACCTTGAAGCTGCGTTATTTTATTCAGGTTTAAGCGATTATTCAAATTATGTTATGGAGCCAGAGTTTATAAGATGAAGAAAACTATTTTACAAATAATATCTATGATATTGATGCAGTTAGTTATAGTTTTACCTGTAACTATGGCTATAGGTATTTCTGATATACAGTCTAGAGTTGATGGAAATAATGTTCAGATAAACTGGACTACTGATGTTGATTCAGATTCTAAAGTCGAGTATTCTAAGAATAGAACTGATTTAAGTAATGGCGATGGAACAAGCAGACAAGACGCAAATTTAGTACGAAATCATTCTGTAGATATCCTGGGTCTTAATTATAATTCTAAATATTATTATTATGTTGTATCTGGGAATGGAACTGTTGTAGATATAGATAATAATAGTGGACTATTCTATGAGTTTGATATTGGTTCTAATACTGGCCCAGGAAGTTCATCTGCAGCAAGTTTACAGATAAATAGTGTAAGAGATGATGTTCATGATTCTTATGTTGAAATAAGTTGGGATACAAACCTTAATTCAACTTCAAAAGTAAATTATGGTGAGACAACAGCTTTAGGTCAGACTGTAGAGAGTTTAACTATGGTTGATGAACATTCTTTAAATATTACTGGACTTACTAATCTTACTACTTATTATTATGAAGTTATATCTAATAATGGAAGCCATGATGTTATAGATAATAATAGTGATAATTTTTATCATTTTACTACAAATGGTATTAATGATGCAGTAAGTGGTTTTAATTTTAATGTAAATGTTACAGATAGTTTTGCAATAATCAGTTGGGAGACAAGTTATCTATCTTGGTCACAGATAAACTACGGGGAGACGCAAAACCTGGGTCTTACACAAAAAGATCATAATTTAGTTAAGAATCATCAAGTTAGGTTAGATAATCTTAATGAGTCTACAACATATTATTTTGAGATCATTGCAAGTTATTATGATGGTAGTCGGAATGTGGATATAGTAGATGATAATTCTGGAAGCTATCATCAGTTTACAACAGATAATGATGAACCACCTCAGATAAATATCAATTTTCCACAGTATGTCAATACATTATCTTATAATGTTCAATTTGATACTGATCCTAATAGTTTAGTTGATTTTTATGTAAATGGAAATACAGTTACAAACAGGCAGTATTCAGATTCAACAGGCCAATTTAGTGGTCCAGTAAGTTTACAAGAGGGAGACAATAATATATTAGTTTCAGTAACAGACCCAAGAGGAAATAATGCTAACTCCACTTATACTTTAACTGCAGATACAACACCACCAACATTAAGTATCACTCAACCAGCAAGTCAAACTCAGGATGATCGCTTAGTTATTAATGGAATTGTAAATGAGGATTCAGAATTGAAGTTTATACTGACTTATTCAAGTGGTGACACCAATGTTCCAAGTCAAATAACTGGGTTAAATGCTACATTGATAGAAGATTTTGGTGTTGATCTTGAGTGGAGTCAAAACAATGATTCTGATTTTGATGAATATGCTATCTATAGGAATGGAGAGAGAATAGATGTTAGGACAAGTAATTCATTTACAGATGTTCTTAACAGCAGTACTACTTATGTTTATGAGATAAGTGCAGTTGATGAGGATTGTAATGAAGGAGCAAAGTCAAGTCCACTTACAATAACAACATTAGAACGGCAGAATAATAGGTCAGATAATCAATCTTATCATCAGCCTTCAGTAAGTTTAAGTTGCGAAGGTGGTTCTGGTTCATCTACAACAATTAATGGTTCATTTAGTGAGACAGTGAACTTAAATCAAGATGGTTATTATGTTTTAAGAGTTGAAGCAACAGATGTTGCAGGTAATACAGTTAGTTTAGAGTTTAGTATATATCTTGATACAGAGGAACCTAAGTTTAGTAATATTGTTCCTTCAGATAGAACTGAGATATTTGAACAGTTTGCTGATGAAGTAGATATTAGCGGAACAACTGATCCTGGGGCTACAGTTTATCTTTATGTTAAAAGAACACCATTAGGAACATTAGATTGGAATGAAAGTATAACCGTAAGTGGATTTCCAACTACAATACAGCATGTTCCTGAGGCAGATTTAGATGTAAGTAGTTCATCTGACTCAAGAGCAGATTATCAGGCTGTAGCTGACGGTAATGGAAGCTTTAGTTTTACTGATGTTGATATAACATCTTCAGCTGTTTTAGGATATAGGTTTACTGAAGTTAGCTATACTAATTTGAATGATTGGAATGAATTATATTATAGGGAAAATGGAATGCCCTCACAATTATTATTTTTAGCTACAGATAGTTTTGGAAGACGTGGAGCTGAATCAGTTACATATGATGTTCAAACTTGTTGGAGTGGTGACTCAAGATGGGATGCAGTATCATTACTTAGTTATCAAAGTCCTGCTTTTTTAAGTACTGAAAGGATGGCTGAAGGGACTGAAACTTTGTATTTTTATTTTAATTTTACATATCTTGGTGATGAAGCAGCTGATCAACCAGAGATTGTGGATGTTGATATACAAAAAGCATGTGATGATACTATTTTAGGAGATCCTAGATATAATCATAGTTGTGAAGTAATGAAACAAAGCCCAACTAGTGTGCAACAATTAGGTAATACTGTTTATGTTATCTATAGATTAAATAGGTATCAGGCAATGGACAACTGGACAGTTGATAGTTGGCAGGATTTTTTTGATTCATTAACTGATAATGAGATGGTATTTCCTATGAAGCTTACAGTTAGGTATAGGACCACAAGCTCTAATGGAACAGTTGTTTCTGCAACACAAACATTTTGTGATTCAGTTTCGTATTATGTTGATATGAGTAGGATTGATCCTAGAGCAGTTCTTCCTGATTGGTTGTTATATGATTTTGTAGATATATTAGATAAGATAATCAATCTAACTACAGAGTGGATGCAGGATTTGAATAAGATTCTTGAATATGCAGCAATGGCATGTATGGGATCATTTTTCTTAAAGTTCCTTATGAGTATAGTTAGAAACTTTCAATGTAAAACAGCTGCTTTACAAAAGATAACTGATGTTGTTGGTGCCGGAGGTGCCCAAGCTGCAAGATGTGAACAATGTATACAGGATTTTGATGGTTATTCTGGTCAATTGAGTAGCATAGATGGCAATCTTGACGCATTAAGTGATACTTGCTTAAAAGAATGTTATCCAAGCTGTTATAATGGTTGGAGAAGTGAAGGATCACTATACAAATTGTTTAGGTTTACTTGCGATAGGGTTTTTGGCCATAGTTCTCCTGCTAAATGGACAGAAGGAAAAGACTCTCAGGAATTACAACGAAAGCTCACTTCTGGTTCAGAGTGTACTAATGATCAGAGTACTAATGGAAGAGGATTAAAGGTTGCTAGTTGCAGATCTTTTAATGGTTATACTACTTCAGGCTTTAGTGTTTATGATATGTGTACCGAGATTAAAGAATCAAAGGATTCAGTTAATAGTAATTCTTTATGGCAGATAGGTGATAATGTTGAAGGTTATGTATATGAAGTTGATTTTACTCATCAAGGAAATAATGGATTACAAAAACAGACCATATATGCAATAAAACAAAATGATAATAATTACCTTACATATCAGAATAAAGGGTGTGAAGAGTTATGCGGTATGAATGATGAAAGTGGTACAAGTGTAGCCAGGTCAGCTAACATAGATGGAAATACTGTCAAGATTAAAACTACTAATGTTAATACTGGAGAATCTGGAACAGATGATGAAGAGACAGCTGCTTTATGTACAACACCAAATAAATGTAGATCATTTTTAGTTAAAGATGATGATGGTCAGACTAAAGGCGGAAAGACATATCAGGAAAACAATAAAGAGTTTCAGATTAAGGATATTGCACTTAAAGGCTATACTAATGATTGTTTTTATCAGGCATCTGGAAGTTTGCCTAGGTCAGGACCACTAAATAATGTAGAGGTTGTTAGTGGAGATGCTGATAAAAGGATGGAATGTTGTTGCTTGTATGCTCAGGAGAGTGATAGTCATACTGCTTATTATTTACCTTCAGATATTGAATCAAAAGAAACTAAAGGCCAAACATTTGATCAGGGAGCAAAACATGCATCTGATTCTCAGAAGAATGATTATAATGAAGAAGAATGGAAAGGTATGCATTGGAGTTATAGATATCATAAGATAAAATGGAATGCTCCATCAAGTATCAAAGGCGTTGTTAGAAATCAATATGATCCGAATAGATATATCTCTGGAAGAGACTGGACTGCTTGTCTT
>CAYUUQ010000119.1:0-2851 GCA_964447875.1 uncultured Methanosarcinales archaeon
CCAAAAATAGGGGAAGAGGCTGCAAGGGAAAATGAAGCTGATGTAAAAAAACTACTTGATGGATCAGATATGGTATTCATTACATGCGGATTAGGTGGTGGAACCGGAACTGGTTCAGCACCTGTTATTGCTGAAGTTGCTAAAAAGATAGGGGCTTTAACTGTAGGTGTCGTTACACTACCTTTTGCAATGGAAGGAAGAACAAGATATGATAATGCTACATTAGGATTAGAAAAGATGGAGCAGATCGTAGATACATTAATAGTTATACCTAATGATAAATTACTTGAATTAGCACCAGATTTACCGTTACATACCGCATTTAAAGTAGCAGATGAGATACTAACAAATGCTGTTAAAGGTATTGCAGAGATGGTAACTAAAGCAGGACTAGTTAACTTGGATTTTGCTGATATCCGAGCAGTTATGACTAATGGTGGAGTATCATTAATTGGTGTTGGTGAATCAGATTCAGACAATAGAGCTATTGAAGCAGTTGAAAAAGCAATAAGTAATCCATTACTTGATGCAGATATAACTAATGCTAATGGGGCTTTAATCAATGTAGCTGGTGGTCCAGATATGACATTGGATGAAGCAAGAAAAGTTGTAGAGACAATATCAGAAAGATTATCTGATGATGCAAGAATAATATGGGGAGCTCAGATATATGAGGATCTTGCTAAGACCATAAGAACAATGTTAATAGTTACTGGTGTAAAAAGTTCACAGATCTTTGGACCTGGAAGATCTACAGTAGATAAAAAGAAAAAAGAGATTGAAAATGAATTAGGGATAGATTTTTTGTAAAATGGTAATGACAAAATTAAAAACATTCGGAAAAGAGTGTATGAGAGTATTGAAGATAACAAAGAAGCCAGATAGTTTTGAATTCAAAACTATAGTTAAAGCAGCAGGGCTAGGTATGTTGATAATAGGTGCTATAGGATTTTTAGTACATATAATAAAAATAATATTTTTTTAGGGTTGATATAAATGACAGAAGAAAATGGCGTAATATATTCGATAAGAGTTACAGCAAATAGAGAAGATCAAGTTATGGATTTTTTAAGCTCTAATGCTGCAAGAAAAAAGTTAGAAGTATATTCAGTAATAAGACCTCATGGTATGAGAGGGTATATCTTTGTTGAAGCTGCAACAAAAGCTGATGCTGAACAAGCTGCTTTTAATATACCTTATGCAAGAGGTGTTTTAGGTAAGCCTGTACAGTATAATGAGATAGAACACATGCTTGAACAGGTTAAAAAAGAAGTTAACATACAGAAAAATGATATCTGTGAGATAATTTCTGGACCGTTTAAGAGAGAAAAAGCAAAGATAACAAGAATCGACAAACAAAAAGAAGAAGTTGTTGTTGAACTCTTGGAAGCTGCTGTTCCTATTCCAATAACAGTTAAGATGGATGCAGTTAAGGTTATCAGAAGAGATACCGAAGACGAATCTGGACTTGCTATGAGGGAGAAGAAAGAAGAAAAAGCTGATGATGGACCATTGGCTTAAATTTTATTTTCTCAAATTATTTCTTTTTTTGTTCCTTTAATGTATATAGAAAAAATTGTCTTATTTTAGTCAGAAAGAGATTTTTCAAGATGATTTCTTGCTTTTTCAGCTCTTTCTTCAGCTTCCTTTGCTTCTTCTTCTAGCATAATGTTCTTTACCTTTTCTAGGTCAGGATCCATAAAAATGTATCTATATTTTTTCTTATCAAATTTATTTATTTTAAGTTCAAGAGGTTTTTTCTTGGCTTCTTTGATTGCCTTTTTTATCTCATTTTCAGAGTTCATCTTTACCCCCATAATATAGGTAGATTTCATCATATATAAGTCTGTCTATGTAAACCATAATATTTATAAACCAAAATAGGTTTCTCCCATATATAACTGGTCGCTTACTAAGTAGATCAAGCGTTTCTTCGGGCTTGGTGAACGGTGGGTATCCAACGTGTCGTGAACGTTTAATGCACGGGAGGAAATTAAAAATGGCAAAAGCAAACTCATTAGCATTCGTAGCTTTCACCATATTAGGAGGTAAATTAGAATGGCAAAAGAAATTATAGAAGTATTAGTAGAAGGTGGAAAAGCAACTGCAGCACCACCATTAGGTCCTGCATTAGGTCCGATGGGTGTTAATATTGGGCAAGTTGTTGGAGAAATAAATAATAAGACAAAAGCTTTTTCAGGCATGAAAGTTCCTGTTAAGGTAATAATAGAAAAAGACGATAAAACATTTGAAATTGAAGTTGGAACACCACCGGCATCACAATTACTAAAAAAAGAAGCTGGAATCGATAAAGGTTCTGGAAATCCTTTGGAAGATAAGGTTGCAGACGTTCTTATAGAGCAGATCATCAAAGTTGCAAAGATGAAAGAGACTGCTTTACTTGGTAAAAACCTAAAACAAAAAGTTAAAGAGATCATTGGAACATGTCAGTCAATGGGCATTTTAGTTGAAGGTAAGCCTGCTCACGATACTATTGAAGATGTTAATTCAGGCAAATTTGATGAAGAGATCAAAGCTGAGAAGACAGAATTATCAGCAGAAGAGAAAGCTAAACTAGAAGAAGAGAAGAAAAAACTTGCTGAAGAGTTAAAAGAGAAGAGAGCTGAATTAGAAGCTAAGGCTAAAGAGATATTAAAAGCAATGGAAGGCAAGGAGAAATCATCAATAAAGGCAAAGATGAAGGAAGCTGGACTACCAGATATGATCATCAAAGAGTTCTTGCCTGCTGATGAAGCTGCTGCCGGTGCAGATGGAAAACCAGCTGAAGGTGGAGAAGCACAAGCACCTGCTCAAGAAGCACCTAAAAAAGCTAAGAAGGAAGAATAGGCTT
>CAYUUQ010000119.1:2861-4869 GCA_964447875.1 uncultured Methanosarcinales archaeon
GGAGAAGCTAAAAAAGAAGCTGCTCCAGCTGAGAAAAAGTAATTTTTTCTTTTTTATTTCTTATTTTTTTATTTTAATTTATGCTTCTAGATATAAGTCTAATAGATTTATTTAAATAGTAAGTTTGAGATGGTATTGATAATTAAACGTCCCAAATATGATCTTTAGAATAATAGAAACCTAGAGATTTATTCTTTTTACAAAACTCTTATTCTATGGGCTCTTTTTGTTGCAGTCTGGGCATCTGGTCCAACATATGTCTCTTGGGTATCTGTCTTAAGAGGATCCCCGCCGTATTTTGGCTTTGTGACTATATTGCCTGTTGGAAATGAGATTTTTGAGCCTTCACCCACTATTTGATCCAAAGCTTCTTTTTTAATACCTTCTCCGTCAATTACAGAAATTCCCATCACCCTACCATCCTCAGTTCTTACTCTTAAAGTATAGCTTGATTTAATTTTAACAGTAGGGTTTGAATATGCCTGACTAACTAGTCCAGAGATATGTTTTTCAGGAACTGGCACAAGCCTATTTTCATAAGATTCGCCAAGAACTGTTCCCATTATTAGTTCTTGACTTGCTCCATAAGCCCTTAAATCTCGTACATACCGATTATTAATTGAACTTCGAATTCCCTCTATAGCTCCGCCTATAAGTGATATTGCAACAATTCCTGTGATTATTCCCTTTAGTCCCATAGGATATATGGGATATATAGATAATATATAAACTTTTCGTTTATTAACTACTATAAAGTTACTAAAAATATTTCTTCTCTTAATCCAATAGTAAACTCTTAGAAATGAATTTCTAATACTTTACAGTTTTCGCTTTACTCAAACAGTAAAGTTTAAATATAAGTATATTTATTAGTATTCTATTAAGTATAAATATAAGTATATTTTCCAAGATGACTACTGAATTTAAAAGAAAGCTGTATAAAAGAGGAAGTAGCTTTGAGACTACTATTCCTATGCCTTTACTCTTTGCCTTAGACAAGAAAAAGAAGAACAATGTTATTTTTTCTTATGATCCTGCTGCTAATAAATGGTATATAAAATTTGAGGAGGCGAAAGAAACTGTTGAAGACAAAATTAAAGAATAAATTGTTAGAAGATGAAGACCTGCTGGAAATGGAAAGAGAGCTTGAAGAAGAGATACAGCAGATGTTTCAACTAAAAATAGCAAGTTAAAACTTTAGAAAATGGGAAAGAGAAAAGTCAGTAAGAGAAAGGATTATTTTCTAACAGGATTTATGTTAATGATTATAATAGTTGTATTAATCTATGGATTTTTCTTTGCTTTTTCTAATAAAGCAAAGGGTTATTTTTATGGCAATGCTATTGGCCAAACTTATGATTTAGGAGATTATCCTATGCCATTTGTTAATCAGGGGGGTTTTCATATCATTGGTGTTGTTGGAGATAAGAGTGAGGCGGAAGATACTTTATCCTTAAGTAATGTACTTACAAGCCTTCAATTCTATGGGAATACTCTTGGCCTAGGAAAAGAAAGTAAGGGAATGAGTAGATTATCTTCAGAAATTACAGACATATATAATGAAAATATTATAAGCATAGGTAATGCGTGTAATAATAGTATAACAGATGAGATTTTAGGAAATCCTACTGTATGTAGTAGAGGGTTAGAAGCAGGCATAGGTAAAATAATAATAAAATCCTTAAATGGAAAAACACAATTGATTATTGAAGGAGGAACTTCTACAGATAGAAGAAATGCTGCTAATGTTCTAGCTAACTGGCAAGACTATGATTTAGACGGAGATTGTATAGAAGTAACTAAAGCTGGAAATATTTTCAATACTGTTAGATGCAGTAATAATATAAAAATTAATACTTTTAATTCCGATGAAGGTTGTTTTAATGTGACTAAAAATGTGGTTGATGGAAAATTGATAATAAATAGAAGTGTTACATTTTGTAAGGATAAAGGGATATTTAATTTTTATCATGTGCCTAAGGGGATTGAAATTGCCGAAGACAATATT
>CAYUUQ010000120.1:0-4838 GCA_964447875.1 uncultured Methanosarcinales archaeon
TCTTCTCATATCATCAATAGCTTCGAATGTTTGGAAAGGTAATTTATTTCCTCCAAGTGTGTGTGGGTGGCAAAATACAGTATTCACGCCTTGTTGATTTACTAAGACTCTACCAAAAGATCTATCCCCAACTAAGATCAAATATCCTGCCTTATCATCAGGTAATTGTTGTAATGCAGATCTATCTTCCCTAGCATCTACTACAATAAGATCATCTCTTTTATGTTTAATGGATCGGGCTTTTCTTGTCTTGTATCTTAATAAAGACTCTCTTCTCCTACAACTATTATCAAGATGATCATGTAATTCACCATAAGCTACTGGATCATTTGTATAAACTGCAACTGTTGTTAAGCTTTTTTCATAATCTAGTTTACCTGTCCTTAATTGAGATCTATACCTATTTGCAGAAAGTTGGTGTTCGTTGGTTTTTCTAGTATACCATACAAGAGGAAAATAAACTTTAGTAAATAATTCCTTTGCCCATGTGCCTTTGTCAGTTGGAGTGAAAACAAATTCTTGTGCTCCATTTTTATTTATGGTTTTTCCTAAATCTATATATCCTTCAGCATCTAAACAACGAAGCATCTTTGCTACAGTATGCCTGTATGATTCGTCATGTACATTATGGCCAGTATATGCTAAAAAATCTGTAGATGATCCTATCTCATTAAGATATATGCCTTCTAATAGATTTAGAAATATATTAAAATCACCACCCTTACCTACAAGTCTTCTTAAATCATGACCTGATTCTAAGAAATGGGGAGAAGTATGTTCTGCCCAGACTTTTAAGTAGAGATCACCTTCTTCATTTCTTTTAAATCCGCCTGCACCCCTAGATGTAAATCTAGTAATATCTGATTTAGACAAATGGCTATGAAGAGACTCCCTACTATTTAATGTGGGTTCTGGAGCATTGGCTCCAATAATACCTCTAATTCTTTGTAATTCATTCCAGCCCCGGGCAGCCTTTAATGTATCTTGAGCTTGAGTCTGATTGGGAGGTAACATTTTAGCTACTAAACTCCAGTCATGAGTATGAGTAAGGTGTACTAAGCTTATTTCTAATTCACTTAATTCGATAGGTGCTGTCATAACACAATGAAAACACATTTTCCTTTTTAAATCTAACTGTTTTAATATATATTTTATATAATACATATACAAAATAAAAAACATTATAAAAAGAATAGTTATTCTTGAGGTATGGACAAAAACAAGATTGTTTTTAAAGATAAATTCATAGAAAGATATTCAAAACTAACAGATTGGGAAAAATTCAAAGAGATTTCTTTAACATATCTTAGAAGAAGTATTAGAGTAAATACTTTGAAATGTTCTATAAAAGAATGTAAAGAAAGACTAAATAATATAGGTTGGCAGCTAAATCAAGTGCCTTGGTGTAAGGAAGGATTTTGGGTTAAACATGAGACTGGTAGGTTAGATATTGGAAATACTAAAGAACATCTACTTGGATACTATTATGTTCAGGAAGCTGCATCTATGATTCCTCCAATTGTTCTAGATCCTAAACCTGATGAAGTAGTTTTAGATATGTGTTCTGCTCCTGGTTCAAAAGCTAGCCAAATAGCCCAGTATATGGAGAATAAAGGTGTATTAATAGCTAATGATTTTACTGGAATGAGATTGGCCCCATTAGGGATTAATCTGCAAAGATGTGGCATAACTAATAATATTATTACAAAGATGTATGGTCAATGGTTTAAAGATCAGATATTCGATAGGATATTGGTTGATGCTCCATGTAGCGGAACTGGAACAATACGTAAATCATTTAAGACATTAAAGATATGGAATCCTACTATGGTTCAAAGATTAGCTAATGTTCAAAAGAAACTAATTGAAACTGGATTTAATGCTTTAAAACCTGGTGGAACAATGGTTTATTCAACATGTTCTGTTGAACCTGAAGAGGATGAAGCAGTAGTTGATTATTTAATATCTAATTATGATAATGCTAAAATTGAAGAGTTTAAATTAGAAGGATTAAATGGAAGTGAGAATATCACGTCATTTGAAGGTAAAGAATATAGCCCAGAAGTTAAAAAAACTTTGAGACTATGGCCTCAGGATACTGATACTGAAGGTTTTTTCGTATCAAAGATACGAAAATCCGATTAAAAGCTTTGTTTTTAATAGTTTTTTCGTATCAAAGATAAAAAAACTATAATCCCCTTAAGAATTCTGGTTTTAGATTTTTCTTATTTTTGTTTTCTAAAATATTTTTTAGATCATCCAACATTAATTTCTTATCTTCAGGTAAAGTTCCTGCAACAGAAAAATAATTTGAAGCATGATTACTTCTAAAGATACAATCTTTAAGATCTAAGTCTTCCATTATCCAGTATAATTCTTGTAAGTATTCAAATGTTGAAAGCTGATTAAATTCTCCTGACTTAAGTTTAGTATACATAACAGTACCAGGAGCTATCATCAATGTTAGAGCTCCTACGTAATCTGGTTGAATTTGATTTAATAAAGAAGCTGTTTCTTTTGCATGATCTAATGAGTTTTCCTTTCCAGCTAAACCTAAAATTATTGTAACTGAGAGTTTTATTTTTGCTTCTCTTATCTTTTTTCCGGCTTTTGTCATCTCATTAGAAGTTACATTCTTTTTTATATCTTTCAACAATTGATTATCTCCTGTTTCTACACCCAAATAAACCAAGTCTAACCCAGCTTGCTTTAATTCTTTTAATTCTTCTAAAGATTTATTCAAAGCTGTTTTTGGAGTTATATATGAAGAAATTCTTTTTACTGTTGATTGTTTTTTTATATGTTTTAATATTTTTACTAAATCTTTATTTGGAATTACTACTGCATCTCCATCAGCCAAAAAGACTTTTTCTTCTTCTCTATAATTATTGTCGAACTCTTTTATCACTTCTTCAGTTGACCTTAAAGAGAAATTTCTTTGTTTGTAAGAAGGACAAAAAGTACATGTATTGTTAGAACATCCTAGCATCGCTAGTAGAATAAATGAATATGCTTCTGATGGAGGTCTGATTATCGCTTGCATGATAATAAGTAAAATATATTAGGATTATCTACTTGCGTCTGCTTGTCTCTCAACTTCTAATTTCTTAGAGATTGCCTGAGAGTTTTGACTTAGCTCATATGATGCTACTATCTCATCAGCTAAAGCATCTTCGATAGGTTTTTTTGTTTTAAAGCATTTATGATAAGCACCTTGTGTCATATGACGTAAAGCAATGTCAATTCTTCTTTGAGGAGCACATTCAACAGCTTTTGGATATCTAGCACCACCATATTCTATTGTGATGATCTCTTCACGTTGTGCTGAATTCTCTAAAGCTTTTACAAAAACCTCAACAGGATTTTTCTTTGTCCTTTTTTCAACGATTGTTAATGCTTTTCGAACTATTTCTGAAGCGTTTTGAGCTTTTCCAGTTATGTGAGCAGATGATCTATAGTGTTTTCCGCTCTTATGGCCTGGAATCATAACCTTATTGATTAATCTTTCAACAATAAATACCTTTGATTTATGGAATCTGTTTCCAGCATATCTTGCTCCTGTTTTAGGAACAATTTTTGGTTCTAAAGAAATATAATTTTGTAATCCAGGATCATCAACCTTGATCCCTTCAGTTGACCATTTATTGAATGCTTTAATCTCTACCATTTTATTTTCTTGCCTTCTCTATTTTTCCTTTTAATAATGCATTAAGACTCTGATCATTAACTTTGATAACTTGGTAACGAACACCAGGAATATCTCCTTTTGACTTTCCTTTTGCTCCGCCTATACATTCAACTAAAACTTCATCGTGTTCATCGATAAGCTTTGTTGCTCCGTCGCCTGGACAGAATGCAGTTACTTGTTTTCCATTTTTTACTAACTGAACTCTTACGCACTTTCGAAGAGCTGAGTTTGGCTGTTTAGCTTCAAATTGTACTTTTTCAAGAACTATTCCTTTTCCTTGTGAAGATCCACCTAAAGGATCTGATTTCGCCTTAAGATTTTTAGCTCTTCTTACAAAGATAGGATCGTGCCATTTTCCGGAATGTCTTCTAGCTTTAAGCTTTTTTCCGGCGTTTAGTCCATTAGATTTTTTTCCCATTTTTTAATTTTTGGAGTGCTGAATGCTTTATAAATCTTACTGTTTTTACACTACTTTTATATCTTCAAATTCAAAGAAACGCTTGACAATATCCTTAAGATCATTAAGGTTTTTTGCGTTTCTTCCGATTAATAAGCCACGAGTTTTAGTATCTGGCCCCGATATTGTGATTATGTTATTTTCTTCTTGTATATCTGTAGCTTTTAGCGGATATATATAGTTTTTTATGAATTGTAATTTGTCAGCGTTAAATTCAACTACCTTAAGCTTTTTTTTGAGCATACTACTTAAACGTTTAACATTTGCGCCATTTTTGCCTACTGCTTTTCCTATCTGGCCTTCGTCTACGATGAATATGAGCATATCCTCATTTGATATACAATCCTTTACATTTGCATTTGTTAGAGACTCAAATAAGGAGATAAACTTCATAAGATCAAGATCATATTTTATTTTCATTTAGATATTCCTAAAACAGAAATTGAGAATTGTTTCTTACAAAGAACTCCTAATTCATCATTTGGAAGATTTATCTTTGCTACTTTAACAGATGTCATTTCAGCAAACTTGTTTATTTCTTCCTCTAAGGATTCTGAACAGTTTGAACTTAATACTACTTTAGCCAGCTTTCCTTCTTTTAGACTTTTTACTGTTAATTTTGTTCCTATGATTAACTTATCTGTTTTTATAAGCTTCTTTATCTCATCTATATCTTTCTTTGCCATTATTTCT
>CAYUUQ010000121.1:0-4791 GCA_964447875.1 uncultured Methanosarcinales archaeon
CAGCATCTACAATTTCACTTCTTCCACCATAGGCTAGAGCTAAGTTTAATTTGTATTTGTTGTATGATTTTGTTTTTTTCATTATGTTTTGCATCTTTTTTTGCATATCTTTTGGGAACATATCTATTTTTCCAATTACATTTATTCTTACTTTGTTTTTATGAATAACATCTTCTTTTGTAAAATTATCAAATTGTTTTTTAAACAAATCAAATAAATAGTCTACTTCAGATTTTTTTCTATTGAAGTTTTCTGTTGAGAAACAATATAATGTTAGTTGGTTTACTTTTAATTCAACAGCCCACTTAAGAAGATCTTTTATTTTGTTGAAGCCCTTTTCATGGCCTTTTATTGTAGGCAGATGATGCTTTTTAGCATAGCGACGGTTTCCGTCTAAAATTATTGCTACGTGGTTCACCTTTTTTTTAGAATTTTTCATGCAAGATTACTATAGGTAGGTTGTTTAAATAGTTTGTGTTTAAGAATTTCTATTGTATAGTTGTAATTATTCTTTTATCTTTGAAAAAAATAGTAACTGGAATTATTTTTGAATCATGCTACCAGAAATCATTGAATGAGAGACTTTATTGGACGAACAAAGTGTAGAATGTTTTTTTATTGGTTTAGGTATTGTCAAAAAATCGAAATCTTTATATAATATTTCATTATACTTTATTATATTTCATTATAAAACATAATAAAATATAAGGTGAGAATAAAATGGTGCAAGCTATTGTGAATTTAGGGGAAAGAGAAGATAGATTATTAACTATAGTTAGGGGTAAGTTTGGTTTGAAAAATAAATCTGATGCTGTTAATTTTGTAATAGATCAGTATGGTGATGAGCTTCTTGAACCTAATCTTAGGCCTGAATATAAGGAGGAATTATTAAAAGTAGACAAAGGAAAATTTAAGAAATTTACTAGTATTGCTGATTTAAGAAAGGAAATTGAAAATGTGTAAAAATCAGAATGATATATCTTATGAATTAATGGAGTGAATGATTATGTATAGTTGGGAAAGAAGTTATAAATTAATTAAACTTCTTAATAAACTATTCAATAAATATAAAAGAAGGTATGAAGCGACTCTAAATAAGATTAATGAAATTATTAACAGCGAAAATCCAAACAGATATAAGAACCTATGTTACGAACTTAAAGAATTTAAGGGAATTCATATCGATTCTCATTTTGTTCTTACATTTAAAGTTGATGAAAATCAAAAACTGATTAAGTTTGAAGATTTACAACATCATGATATTGTTTATCGTAGATAATTGTATTTATTTTTCTAATTTAATTACCTATTATCTTCTTCAACCATATCCAGAACGTCTTGAGCTGTAAGTTCTTCTTTGACTGTTTCTTCATAGCCACAATAAGGACATCTATGTGGAATAGTGTCTTTTTCGAACTTATAGCCGCATTTTGTACAGTGAAGCTTCATAATCTTTAATATAGAATTCAAAGTTTAAATAATTATTGGTAATTAATCTAGCAAAACTTATCTTTTACATAGTTTTTTATTTTGCCCCATATCGATTCTCTTGGCATAATATCTTCAAATAAATCATCAATCTTATTAGTAAAATCTTCAGTTTTGGGAGTTATTTCTTTTGCTCTAGTTCCATTTACATCTCCATTATTTCCAATTTGTGGATTTTGGGAGTCTACTTCGTGTTGATAGTAGATGGATCCTCCGTGATCCTCTCTGAATGGCTTTCCTGCTGTAATAAGCGCATCTCTTATGTCATGATATGTTGTATATGTTCCCAGACCACCTCTTTCTTTTAATGCATCCAGAAAATAGGTGCTCATAGCTGTACCATTATTAAAACCAACCGAAACTTGATCTGGAGCAGATGTTCCAATCCCAATATCTCCTTGTTGGCCTAGGTGTTTTGCAAAGCCACCTGAATGACAGCTTTCAATTAAATATATTTCTCTTCCACCATCAATTCCTTTTGCGTATTTTGCTAGTTCTTTATCTGTTACAGTGTCTTGATCGTTTCTAAGTCCGAAATAAGAATTTTGTCCATCGTTGTGACCATGAGCAATAGTATGCATAACAAATACATCATTACCATCTACTTTTTCAGCTATTTCAGCCAGAGCATCTTTTAGATTAGCTTCACTTCCGATGGTAGATTCTCCTGCATATGTTGCACTTCTATATGCTTGTCTTATTTCTTGGTCTCCATGAGGATATCCTGTTGTGTTTAAAGATGACATTCCATTTGGTGACATTACAACTATATTCTCATCTTCAAATCCTAATTCCAGTAATTGTTTATATGCCTTGGCATGAACTGCAGTTACAAAATCATTATTACTCTGTTTATCATGACCTGCAATTAATAATGCATATTTTTCTTGAGGATTTATCCATAATGTGTCTGCAATATCATAATATGCTGTTTTTGCAGCATCCCATAATTTTCCAGGAGTCGCTTTAATCGCTTCCATTGCATCTCCTTTATATTCTTCTTGGTCAGTATATTCTTTTAAGTATTCTATGTCTTCTTTTACTCCGCCTGTTGCGATATGTTTTCCTAATTTATATGCACCTTTGAATGGCGCTGAGACAACATTTTTTACAAAATCTAATGCACTTGTTAATCCTAATAATGTATCCCATCCTGTTTCTTTTAGATCATTAGTTAGATTTCCACTTTTATAGTAAGCTTTTAGATCTGTTTTAATTCTATCAGGCTCTTTGATGTAATCAACTAAATCCACATCTGGTGCGCCGACGTATTTCATACGTCTCACTCCTCCAGAAAATATCTTAAGTGAAAGGTAATCAGATGCTACATTTTTTACAACTTCAGCCCCTTTTCTTATTCCACCTGCTATTTTTCTGTTGAATCTCCATTTTGTATTGTCTTCAACACCTTTAGCTAGTCTCTCTGCTATTGCTGCAATCCACTTGGTTCCAATTAAGCTTCCATAGCCCCTTAAACCAATGGCTGCATCCATCATATGTGGAAATGCTGTTTTTCTGAAATACTTATCATCTCTTAATTTTTCTAAACCTGAATATATATTTTCTTCATTTAGTTTATCCCTTATTGTTCCTCTTTTTAATCCATAAAGTTTCTCTACTAGGCTAGATGTTATCGGCATATGTAATGATCTTGCTACTTTTGGAGCTAAGAATTTTGAGGTTAAAGCTTTTTTTGCTAAATAACTTGTACCACCAATTCCTGCTCTTACCCCTAATAACGGGATATAGGTTCCAGTCATGACTAGTCCAGTTTTGAAAAGAACATTTGCTAAATCGCCTTCACCTAAGAATTTACCTTTTTTTAGATTTGAGAAATAGTTACCCCATTTTTTTGGTGAAACAGCATGTTTTACCAATTTTCCAGCTGATTTAGTATAGCTTACAGCGTCAGAAACAACATTAGCTGCTAGTGCACCATGGTAAACAGTTTTTATTGTCGTTTCTAAAGTTGAACCAATAGCTTTTCTAATAAGTCTACCAGTTTTAGTTCTAGTTCTTTTATTTCTAAAATCATCAATCTTATTTAGTATAATATCTAATGTTTTTCCTTTTTCTCTAGTTCTTCTTCTAAACATATATTCTGGGGCAGTTGTTGTTTATTTATAAATCTTTCTATTATTTAATTACTTTATAGTAGTAACTCAATCTGGAAAAAGAGTGTATTTTTTAATAATTTGATTAAAGATAAATAGGTGATATAGAAAAAATTTAAGAATAAAAAAATAAAAAGCTATAATTATCTTGCTTTTCTATTATTAGCTCTCAAGCTTGGTCTTACTTTTTCAACACCTTTGCCTTTTTTTGTTAGAGCTCTGGAATGACGTCCAGCTGAAGTTATTCCTCTAATAGCTCTTCCTTTTTTATCGCAGATCCAGTTTATTTTTTCATCTGCCATAATTGCTGGATGAGTTCTATCTACTAATATAACTTCATAGAAATAATAATTAGCATCTACTCCAACAGGGTATGAGTTTAGAACAGCACAGTTTTTATATTTCTTTTCTGCTCTTTGTTCTGCAATTACCTTGTATGAGATTCTTAAGTCTCTTCTTGGAGAAGCGTGTTTTGTTCTTTTACCGTGTTTTCTCATAGGACGTTGCCTTTTTCCACGTTTAACTCTTTGTCTTACTAGAATATAACCTTGTTTTGCTTTATAACCTAATGATCTTGCTCTATCTAGTCTTGTAGGTTTATCTATTCTTTTTGTTGATGTGTCTTTTTTCCACTCAAGAACTCTTTCTTTTTGCGCTTCTAATTTTTTTGGATTTTTCCAAGCGCTTCTAATATATTTATACATACTCATTTTTCTTAGCCTCCTAATTTAGTTTGTTTTAATAGATTCAGGTAAGCTACTACCCACATCTCTATTACTGTTTAGAATTGAGGTTTTATTTAAAAATCTATTGGAAAATCAGCTTTAACTACTCAAAAATCGTAAGTATACAAAAATCAGAGATTTTTGAATGTTCAAAAAGCTTCACTTTTCGAAACATTTTTATATTATAAACTTGAGAGTAGGTACTAAAATGGATGTTCCATCAATGATGAAGGTAAATGAGCTTTCTAAAACACTAAAAGACCAGGGAATAGCAACAACTTCTGAAGATGCTAGTAAGATGGCTGAAAAGATGTTAAGTAAGGAAATGCCTCATAGTTCTGATAAGAGTGATGACTACGATAAGTATGAAGTGTTATTGGAGAGAGTACAAAGAAAGGTAAATAATGAAATTGGTACATTAAAGGAAACTTTATCTGCATTAGTAAATGAAGTGGCTTTTTTGA
>CAYUUQ010000122.1:0-4771 GCA_964447875.1 uncultured Methanosarcinales archaeon
TGAGGAGTTTGGTAATTTCATTGGTAGTTTAGTTGGTTCAAATGGGGTTTATGTTAATGATGCCGAAACCCAAAATCATAGGCCAGAATCAACAATTGTTGTTACACCATTAGCTATAGCTAAGAATGGTGGAGAAGTTGTGTATGGTTTTAAGTATGCTGATGTTTTAGAGAATATTGGTGGATTGAGGGAGAAGTTAGAGGATTCAAGTAGGGGGCCTTTCGTATTTGGTTTATGTGGTAAGAAGATCGAGTCAGACCCTGGAATAACTTCAAAGATAACTGTTGCTAAAGATTTGATAGATATCATGAAAGAAGGGGATGCAATCATTACAGGCGGAGCTGTAATCTACACATTTATTTTGGCTGAACATTATTCTTCTAAGATTGAGGAGAATTTAGATAATGTTGATGAAATAGTTGATAAATATAATCAAATGATTGTTGATAAGACTAAGGATGTTAAGGATAAAAAAGAAACTAAAAAAATCACTGCAGATATACAAAAACAGAAAAGTGATGAACTTAAATCATTATTAGGTATAACAGACGATGAAATAAAGGGATTAGTTGGTGATTCTTATATTAGGTGGGGGCAAGAAGGTGAGCAGATTGTTTTTGCTTATAGTGTTATTGCTAATGCTAAGTCAAAAGGAGTTGAAGTTGTATCTGCATTAGACCATACTATTGCAAATGGTTTTCCAAATAAAGCAGGTAATCTAGAGGATGCTGAAGTAAAATTATTTGGTGAAAAAACTGGAATACCTATTGGTTGGCTGGGTGTCGGAGAGGGACCAAAAACATTGGAGAAGCTTTCTAAGTTAATAGAGAAAGCTGGAATATATATTCAATCTGGACCATATTCTATTGAAGACCTTAAAGTTGAGGAAATTTCTTCTACAGATAATATAATTTTTGATGCTGTAAATAAATGTAAGGCTAATGGAGGAATAACCATTGGGGCAGGAGGAGATACAACAGCAAGAGTAAATAGGTGTAATGCAAAAGATGCGTTTTCAACTGTTACGAGTGCAGGCGGAGGAACATTAGAGTTGATTAATGGTAAAAGTAAGGGAAGAGATGCTGTTGAGAAAGCTATTACCTTAAAGTCGTAATATCTACAGTTAAGTTTAAAAATAATATGACATTCTTGAGCTAGGGTTGGTTACAATTAGTTATAATCTTTTATCGAATTTAAATAGGCCTCAAATAGAGGGAAGGAGGTTTTTAGGTAGGTTTGATTTTAATGTTCCTTTGGATAATAAAAAAGTTAGTGATGACACCAGAATAAGAGCGGCTATTCCAACTATTGAATATGTGCTTGATAATGGTGGTAGTTGGGTTATGATGTCTCACCTGGGAAGGCCTAAGGGCAGATATAATTCTGAACATAGTCTTTTACCTGTTTTTAATGATCTTAGTAGAAAATTACCAGGTAGAAAAGGTTATTTTGTAAGTGATTGTGTTGGTAGAGCAGTTACTGATACTATTGATAGAATGCAAGATTCTGAATTTACTGTACTAGAAAATACAAGATTTCATCCAGAAGAAGAGGGTTATTCTAAACCTTGGGAAATTTCAGTTGAACAAGCAGAAGAATTTGCAAGAACATTATCATCCTATTGTGATGTTTTTGTTAATGATGCTTTTGGGGTAGCGCATAGGGCACATGCTTCTAATATGGTAACTGAACATGGTATGGGTGAAAGTTATGCAGGATTTTTGATTCAAAAAGAGACAGAATATCTTGGAGATGCTTTAACTAATCCAGAAAGGCCTCTTGTTGCTGTTTTGGGTGGATCTAAAGTTTCTGGGAAGATTGATGTTATTTATCATATGATTGATGTTATGGAGCCAGGAGACTCTATCTCAATAGGTGGGGGAATGAGCTATGCTTTTGAGAAAGCAGTAGGGCATAGTATAGGAAAATCTATTTATAATCCTGGTGATGCTAATAATCCTAGTGATGCTGAAAAAGCTAAGGATATATTAGCAGTTGCAGCAGATAAAGGTATACAATTATTGCATCCTTTAGATCATGTCATTGCAGATGAATTTAGTGCCACTGCCAATACTCAAATAGTTCCAGATGGATATGAAGATCCTTGGATGGGTATGGATATTGGTCCAGAAACAATTGAATTATATACATCAATAATTGCTGGTGCTAAAACAGTTGTATGGAATGGCCCTATGGGTGTTTTTGAGATGAGACCTTTTGCAGAAGGAACATATGCTATCACTAGATCAGTAGCAGAAGTAAGAGATAGAGGGGGCATATCAATAATAGGTGGGGGAGACTCAGTTGCTGCAGTAAATAAAACCGGGCTTGCAGATAGAATGAGTCATATCTCAACAGGTGGCGGAGCTTCTTTAGAATTTTTAGAAGGCAAAATACTACCTGGTTTATATGCTGTTGGTTACATGAGACCTAATGAATAGAAACAGAAATATCAAAAGCTTTTCTTATCTTTTTTTCAATTTCTTTTTTTAGTTTATCTAAATCTATTTTTTCAATTTCTTTAGATAAGAATTCAATTTTGTTCTCTATATTTTTCAGAAGATCTTCACTATCTTCTACTTTTTGATAAAGTTCTTCTGACTTGTTTTTAGAATTATTTTTCTTGACTCTTAATTCAAAGTCTTTTATCTTATTTCTTAGTATAGATTTTTCTTGGTTAAATTTAGTAAAGAACTCTTTTGTAAGTTTTTCAATTTCTTGCAATGTTTTATCCTTTTTCTTGTCTTTAAGGTCTATTGTGTTGTTTATTATACTTTTTCTTGCACCTTCTAATAGGTCAAGAATCTTTAATGGTATATCTTTTGTTAAAGCTTCTATTGGATCTTTTATGTAGTCTTCAAGAAGCATAGTATCTTTTGTAGTTATTCTTTCGTATTTTCTAAGTCCAGTATTAATTATTGAGAATGATTGTAGTACTGAGTCTTTTAGGCGATCTAACTCGTTTATTGATTTTTTTCTTAATGCTACTAATGAAAGATACTCTTGATATTCATTGCTTTCTTTAAGGTCAGATATAAGCCTATTTAGATTTTCTATCTTAGCTATTGTTTCATGTTTTTCTGCAGTTTTTTCTGATCTTTCTTTTTTTAATGCAGCTTTATCATTTTTTTTGCTTTCTGAAGATACTATCATCTCTCTAAGTTCTTTTATTTGGTCTAACTTTCTTTCTTCAGCAGATTTTTTTATGCTTTTTATGTTTGACTCGAGATTTTTAATGTTTATTGCTATATCTCGAGATTCATTAGCATGAAATTCTTGTAATACCTGGTAAGCTTTAGATGTTGATTTAGCGAATTTGTCTAAATCAAAATTTTGGCTTAATGATTGCAAGTTATTGATATTTGATTCTATTTTTTCTATTAGTAAGTTTACAGCTTTGATATAGGCATCTTTATTTCCATGTAAGAATTGTTTTGCTTTCATAGGTACATTAGGGTTTCTAAGTTCTGCTTTTTTTAGTGCTTCTATGTTATTTTTTGTTCTGTATAATTCAAGTTCTATTTTTTCTTTTGTTCCTTTTATCGCTGCATCTAAGTCTTGTGTTATATCTTTTGCTTTTTCATTAAAGAAATCTTTTATCTTGTCAAAACTAACAGATTTTACTTCTATTTCTTCACTTTGGAATAATTTCTTTATAAATTCAAACATATTAACTATCAGAAAGTAGGTAGTATTTATATATTTTTATAGGTTTTAATATATATTTGATTTTAAGTCTTATTTCCATTAAGTTTAAATATGATCTCTGTTGTTTTAGATGGAAAATGGCTAATTGTGAAGAATGTGATGCAGAGTGTTGTAGGTATGTAACAACAATAATAGATGCACCTGAGAATGCAGCAGACTGGGATGAGATTAGGTGGCTACTTATTCATAAGGGTGTTAGTGTATATGTTGATGAAGATGGAGACTGGAATGTTGAAGTTCCAGCTAATTGTAAATATCTGGATGAAGAGACAAAGAAATGTGGTAATTATGAGAATAGGCCGCAGGTCTGCAGAGATCATGGAACTCATGAGTGTGAGGAGAATGATGATGCGTTTGATCCTGATATTTGTTTTGAATCAGAGGAAGACTTAGATGAGTATCTAAAGGAGCATCCAATCAAAGAGAATGAAGAAGATAAAGATTGAATCAATAGATCCAGCAGTTTTTTCTTTTAGGGGGTTTGACCATATAGGCTGCCATAAATCCTGCTGTGATGATGATTGTTGTGTACATGGAGCTGACTTTGATAAAGAGAGTTATGAATTAGTTCATAAGTATAAAGATGTTATAGAACCTATGATTGGAGTTAAGGTTGAGGATTGCTTTACACACTCCTGGGAAGAAGATGAGGACTTTTTGGGTGGAGATGCTACTGAGAGTGTTGTAAGGAATGGTTTTTGTGCATTTCATAATCCAAAAGGTAAGGGTTGTGTTCTTTATGATTTAATAGAGAATAAGGGTTTACCTAGACGTCTTGTTCCTTCAATTTGCAGGTTATATCCATTAACTTGGGGCGGGGGCGAGTTATTGCTCGCAGATGATTTTTATCCTAAGTGTAATTGTTTACATAAGAATTCTTCTAATAAGAATTTGATTGAGACAGAATGGGAAGAGATAGAGTGTATATTTGAGTTAGGCGAAGAAGCTTTAAAGCAGATTGAAGAGAATAAGTAGACCGAAATCTTTATATTAGTCAGGTTTAATTCTATTTCTTATGGATTTTGTTAAAGACATATTAAAGATATTAGAGAAGGAGACAAAA
>CAYUUQ010000123.1:0-4769 GCA_964447875.1 uncultured Methanosarcinales archaeon
AACAGTTAAGAATAAATTTAGATTTAATATTGAGAATAAGAAGTATGAAAAAGATAAGAAACCTATCGATAGTAAGTGTAATTGTTATGCCTGTAAGAACCACAGTCGTTCTTATCTACGTCATTTGTTTAAGGCTTCTGAACTGACTTATTTCAGATTAGCTTCTATACATAATCTTACGTTTATTTTAAATTTGATGAAAGAGATTAGAAAATCAATTAAAGATGGAACATTTAAGAAATTAAAGAAAAAGTGGTTAAAAGATTAGATTTATAAACAGATAATTAGTTCTGATAATTGTTTCTAAAGGTGATTTATTCATGACAAAAAAACAAGAGAGAAGAGAATGGAATGCGACCCCATATAGGTGGAGAGATACGACAAGAGAGGATATTTTAGAGAGATACCCAATCTATATCCATATATTTGAAAGAACAAAATTGTTACACAGTGCAAAAAAAGTGAAAGGATTCTTAAGAGAACATCCAGACATAGGAAATGTGACATATCTTGCTTTTGTAGAACAATTACAAACATATGGTCCTAAATTTGAAACAAAACCAGACCCAGAATATGAATTAAAACAAGGACAAAGATTTAGTTTTACATATCATAATGGAGAATTGCGTCATAGGTTACTATTGGATGGAAACCATAGAGCAATAGACAAACGTGGACTTTCTGAACCTGAAAGTGTAGAACAAGAAATAGAATCAGGATGGGATGGTAAAAAATTAGTTGAATCTAGTACTATAGAGGAAGAGATAGCAATATCAAGATTATATGGTCAGGGATATCCTATCGGGATAAATAATTGTGGATTAGATAAAAATGGAAATTCTGTTTTTGATGAAAAAGGAAACGGAACTGTGGGAAATGTGATTAAAGGGGATTTAAGACATGCCCTATTGGATTTGTGGGATGATTATGTAACGTATCAAAAAGTTGATTTTAGGGGATTACCTATCACACTTAGCTGGGTAAAAAGATATGACCATATGTCTGTAGCTACTGTAAGTATGCCCAGATTTACAAAGGATTTAGTAGCTGCTGCAGAGGATATTGGTGCTAAAGTACAAGTTTATAGAGAAGCTTAATCTTTTTTCCAGTATTTTTTCTTAATTATTTTACTTAAATACATAAAAGGTGTATCTACGATAGAAACAACCCATTTCATTGCATAACTTACTATGAATATTTCTATAATTATTGGCCACTCAAATACTTGTTCCCATCCGAATAAACCAAATAGTCCAACAAATGCTATGAATGTGAAAATAATATTATCTATTAATTGAGAGGTCATAGTTGAGAGATTATTTCTAAGCCAAAGAAGCTTGTTTTTGAATAATTTTTTCCAGAAATCAAATGCCCAAACATCATGAAGTTGAGAAATTAAGTAAGCTGTTAGAGAAGCTACAGTTATTCTAGGTAATAATCCAAATATTTGTTGTAAAGCTGGACTTAATGAATCTGAGGCATCTGGAATAAATTTTAGACAGATTTGCATAACTATTGTAGTAGTTATTAATATGAAAAAACCAACCCATACTGCTTTTTTTGCTTCTTTTTTTCCATAATTCTCGTTTAGTATGTCTGTTGCTAAGAAAGTTGTTCCGTAGATAATATTACCTAATGCGGTTACTAATCCAAATATGCTGATTGTTTTCATAACTTGGATGTTAGCTATGATAATTGCCATTGCCATCCATATATATAATCCCACTTTTCCGAAGAATCGGTAAGCTAAGATTATACCTACAAAAGTTACAACCATAAGTGCTAACCATAATAGTTCGTTAGTCATAAAATTTAGAAAATAGAAAGGGTATTAAAATATATCGAAAAATAAAAGAAATAAATTTGAATTAACAGCATCCGCCTTTCATTTTCACATACCTCCTTATTTTTTTATGGCCTCATATATATAAAAGTAATAATAAAATTTTTTGCGATCTTTATAAAATTTTCCAATTCCTTTCTGTTTTAGGTTTTTGAAATGATTGAAAAGGCCTTTTTTCCAGTTTTCTGTTCTTTTTTTTGTAAAATAATCTTTATGTTTGGATATTAGTTTGAATTTGAAGTTGTTTTTTTCAAAACATTGTATTATTTTATATGGATTTGATAAAGAAGCACCGTTTATATACAGCCTCCCATTAGTTTTTAGTAGTTTAGAAGATTGTTCTATAACTTTACATATATTTAACGTTCCGTCATAACCACCATATTTTGAAAGATCTATTTTTTTATTAAATGGTGTCTGAGGTAAATTAGCTATAACAACATCTGTTTTTTCTTTTACATTATCCAATAGACTAGTTGCAATGAATTTACAATTTTTTACATTATTTAATTTGCAGTTATCTAAGAAACATTTTTCAAATGAGGAAAAGATATCTGTTCCTATAATTTTTTTAGCTCCTTTCTTTGAAGCATATATGGCTATAGCTCCAGAACCTGTTCCAACATCAATTATTGTTTCTCCTTTTTTTATTTTAATTGCATGGATCATATAATTAGTAAACTTATCTGGTTTGTAAGTAGGATTACTAAGATCAAAATGAATTGATTCACATTTAAACTCTTTTTTGATTATCATTAAGAATTTGTTAAGATATAGGTTATATAAAAACATTTATAAAAGAGATAGGAATTCTTTAGGCTATGAAAAGAACACATACTTGTGGAGAATTAGCAAAGAAAGATGATACTAAAGAAGTAGAGTTAGCTGGATGGATGCATTCAAGAAGAGATCATGGTGGTATCATATTTGTTGATCTTCGGGATAGGTATGGTATTACTCAGATTGTTTTTGATCCTAAGCATAATAAAGATGCACACTCTAAGGCTCAGCATCTTTCTAGAGAAGATGTTTTACAGGTTAAAGGTAAAGTAAGGCCAAGAGGCGAAGGCTTGGAGAATCCTAATCTTAAAACAGGAGAAATAGAAGTTATTGTTGATTCTATGGAGATGATAGCTAAGGCTGATACTCCACCGATAGAAATAGATGATAGAAAAGAAGCTAATGAAGATATAAGGCTTAAGTATAGATATCTTGATCTACGTAGACCAATTATGCAAAAAAGACTTAAGTTGAGGCATGATGTCATAACTACTGCAAGAGATTATTTTAACAAACATGGTTTTATGGAGATAACTACTCCTTTATTAGTTAAATCAACACCAGAAGGTGCAAGAGATTATGTTGTTCCAAGTAGAGTTAATGCAGGACAATTTTATGCATTACCACAGAGTCCACAGTTGTACAAGCAGATATTGATGGTTAGTGGATTTGACAGATATTATCAGACAGCTATATGCTTAAGAGATGAAGACTTAAGAGCGGATAGACAGCCAGAACACATGCAATGGGATTTTGAGATGAGTTTTTGCAGTTCTGAAGACATAAGAAATTTTGTTGAAGATATGTATAAAGATATATTCAAGAAAGTTCTTAATGTTAAACTTGATAATTTTCCAGTTTTTAGCTATAAGGATGCAATGAATAAATTCGGAACAGATAAACCAGACATAAGATTTGGATTAGAGATTGTTAATGTTAAGGATGTTGTTGTTAATTCTGATTTTGGAGTTTTCAAAGATGCTGAATCAGTTAAATGTTTGAATCCTTCTAAAGACTTTAGTAGAAAGGAGTTAGATAAATATATCTCATTTTGTCAAGAGAATGGTGCTAAAGGAATGGCATGGATGAGAGTAACTGAAAACGGCTTAGAATCAAATATTGTTAAGTTTTTTAGTGAAGAAATACAAAAGAAATTAATTTCTGTTACTAATGCTAAACCTGGATCAGTACTTATGTTTATAGCTGATAAAGAGAAAGAAACAAATACAATATTAGGTAAATTAAGATTGAAGTTAAGAGATGATCTTGAATTGGTTAAAAATGATGATTTTAAATTATGTTGGGTGAAGGATTTCCCATTATTCTCATATAATTCAGATGAAGAGAGATGGGAACCGGAACATCATATGTTTTCGATGCCTAATGAGGAATTTATCGAGGATTTTGAAAAAAGGCCTGGAGAAGTTATAGGAGATCTATGGGATCTTACTATGAATGGTTTAGAATTAGGTTCAGGATCTATAAGAGTTTCAAATCCTGAAATTCAAGAAAGGATAATGAACTTTATAGGTATAGATAAGAAAGAGGCTCATTCTAAGTTTGGATTTTTATTAGATGCTTACAAATATGGTGGGCCAACTCATGGTGGGATGGGACTAGGAATAGATAGAACTGTTGCATTGATGTGTGGAATAAATGACATAAGAGAAGTTATTGCTTTTCCTAAAAATAAGAACGCTGAATGTCCTATGGACTCCTGTCCTTCAACAATCTCTGACAAACAACTTAAAGAGTTGAGTGTTAAATTGGATATCGTTAAGAAGAAAGAATGAATTCTTATTTTTTAATTGTTCGTGGACCTGCAGGAGTAGGTAAATCTACTATAAGTAAATTAGTATCTGAAAAGATAAATGCTAAAGTCTATCATTACGATAGGATAATGAAAGGTTTTGGGTATAATTATATTCCTGGTGAGAAATGGGTTCCCTTGCATAAGTTCATTTCTGCTGACAAAAAAATGATACCCAAGTTTGTTAATCTATTAGAGAAAGAATCAAATCTGATTCTTGAAGGTAATTTTTATCATGTAGAACAGATTAATAATTTAGTTTCAAAAATAAATTTCTTAAGTGTTGTAGTTACATTGAAGGGTAGTTTAGAAACATGTATCAAAAGAAATAAAGAT
>CAYUUQ010000124.1:0-4746 GCA_964447875.1 uncultured Methanosarcinales archaeon
ATCAATATCGGTATCAATATCTGCGAGAATTAAAAAAAATCTCGGCATTATACCTATATCTTTTAATGTAGATATAGCCTCATGATTTTGTTTTGCAGTTGTTCCTTTCTTCATTCTTTGAAGTTGAGAATCTAAAAATGATTCTATACCCAAGTCAACACGTAGTACCCTATCTACTGCAACTTCAAGATAATCCCTTGAGTGTATTACACCATCAGCCCTTGCCATAAAAGCTATTTGTTGATCAATTCCTTTTTGAGTCATTACATTATGTATATCTAATATTCTTCTTGGACTCGCTAACAAATTATCATCAGCCAAATTAAAATAACCCACTTTTCTACCGGTTAATACTTCAGCCATATTTCCAACAAATAAATCAAGGTCCATAAATTCAATCTTTGGAAAAATATTTCCAACATTACAATAACCACACCCCCCATAATTACATCCAACAGAAGAAACAATCCAATAAAACCGAGATTGTGTAGATTGAATTAATGAGGGGTCTAACTTCCAATTATTTATATCATAGGGAGCGGGAGCAGAACCTACAAACTCCCCACCATCAAAGTAAGAGATTCCTGGTGAATTAAGTTTTCCATCGGTAATTGCAAGAAAAGCGTGCGTTCCTTCTCCCCTAACTGCAAAATCAGCACCTGTATTAACCAAAGTTGTTTCTGGAGACACTGTTACTTCAGGTCCGCCAACAACATAAACAGAATCTTTTAATTTTTCCCTTAATTGTGGAATTAATTCTGCTGCTTCAATGCCACCATAGTCCCAGACAGTAACACCAACAAAATCTGGATTAAAATCAGCAACCTCTGAAACAACATTAGATAAATCACCATTATGAGAAATACATAATCTATTATTACGAATATTCCTATCAACAATTCTAACATCATGTCCAGCTGATTTCACATATGCTGCTATATGCTGAATACCTAAATGTCCAGTATAAGCATTCGATATTCTTTTTTGTGGCTGAACTAAAGCTAATCTTGACATAATTAACTACTAACAAGTAGCTATTTAAAAAACTTTCTAGAAATAAAAATAAAATAAGAAATAAAAACAGCTTATTCAGCTGCATGCTTTCCAAGATCTATTCCTAATGTTTCGTTTGTTTTCTTTATTGAAGCTTCTCCATCGGAAAAACCCATTGCTGCTCTAATAGCATCAATATTTTCACAAACAACATCTGATTCCTGGTGAATTGCCTGCATGTATAATAATTTCTTCTTATGTGTTCCAACTGCTTCCTTCCATACAACAATCTCAGGCATGTCTGATCTATTCCTACCTAAGTCTTTTGCAAATTCCATAATCTCTGCAGTACTTCTTACAGCTGATTCATTAGCTACAACTCTAACTCTTGTTGTTGCCTTAAATAATTTCAAAACTTCTTCAATATCTGGAACCTCAGTACAATCAACAGTTATTGTATGCATATGCATAAGTGTACTACTAACAGATATTGCTGTTGTAAATATCTCAACATCAGGTAAAACTGTTCTTACATCAGGTCCGTGATGAGATGGTAATTCTAAAACTGGAACAACTGCATTAATTGGACCATGTCTAATATCCCAAGGGTCAGCCCCTCTTCTAATCATTGTTGCATGAACAGCTTCAATACCATATTTTTTCTTGATAGCTGAAAGTGTTCTACAAAGTCCAGTTGTATTACAGCTAACAACCCTAATATGGTCTTTTCCAACAGCTTCTTTATAATTACATTGTGCAGTAAAACTTACATCACCAACAGCTGGCTTTTCACCACCTTGATAGATTGCTTTTATTCCTCTAGGAACATAATATTTCTCCTTATTGTCTGCTCCACCTTTTTTAGGTGCACAATCAACAACAACATCAACTTTATCCAAGAGTTCCTCAAAAGTTCCTGCTATCTTAAGATCATGAAGTTCTTTTGCATCAGGTAACTTATACATTGGAATTCCTTTTTCCTGACAAGCAATCATCCTATAGTTATAGCTTCTAACGGTTACCCCAACTAATTCCATATCATCTTGCAGTAAAACCGCATCTGCAACTCTTTTTCCTATTGTTCCGAATCCTACGATTCCAACTTTTATTTTTTCTGTCATTTTAACACCTCACTTAAATAGGTCTGCCTTTCCATCGCAGCCTAAAAGCTTTATCTTTCTCATTACAACTTCTTTTACTAGATCTCTAGCAGGTCCTAAATATTTTCTAGGATCAAAATTTTTAGGGTCTTCCATAAGTGCCTTACGAACACCTGCAGTAAGACCTAATCTAAGATCAGTATCTATGTTGACTTTTTGTACACCAATCTCAACAGCTTTTTTTATCTGGTCTTCAGGAACTCCCTTACTTCCTTCAATTTTAGCTCCGAAATCATTGCATATCTTAACATACTCAGGTAGAACACTTGAAGAACCATGTAAAACTAAAGGAATATTTACTACCTCACGAATAGCTTTCAACCTTTCAAAATCTAATTTTGGTTCAGCTTTAAACTTATAAGCTCCATGTGATGTACCAATAGCAACAGCAAGACTATCACAATTAGTCATTTCAACAAATTTCTTAGCTTCTTCTGGATCGGTATAAACTGCACTTGCAGCAACCTTACTCCCTTCTCCAGAATCAAACTGTTCTCCGACTAATTTTCCAAGCTCAGCTTCAACTGAAACACCCTTTGGATGAGCATAATCAACTACTTGTTTAGTAAGATTAACATTTCCTTCAAACGGTTCATGTGAACCATCAATCATAACAGAAGTAAATCCATCATCTATAACTTGCTTACACATATCAAAATCAGGACCATGATCAAGATGTATAGCGATAGGCAATCCAGAATCTTTCTCAACAGCCTCCATCAACTTCATGATATAATCCTTACCTGCATAAGATCTTGCTCCTTTAGAAACCTGTAAAATCAATGGAGCATTAAGTTCTTTAGCTGCCCAAACAATTCCCTGTGCAAGCTCCATATTATTTATATTAAAAGCACCTAAAGCAAATCCTTCTTCCATTGCTTTATCCATTAAATCTTTATTTGTTACAAACGGCATATTAAACCCACCCCTTTATTCTGTTTCAAAAAATAATTTAGCTTCATCTATTCTGTCTTTAGGAACAGTCTTTAGTTTTCCAACTGCTAAATTAAGATCAACTGCAACTATATCTGTTCCCTGTAAAGCAGCCATCTTTCCAAATTCACCTTTATCTATCATTGAAGCTGCCTTAACTCCGAGTCTAGTACCTAAAACTCTGTCAAATACTGTAGGTGAACCTGCTCTTTGTAGATGACCTAAAACAACATGTCTGCATTCTATTCCTGTTTTCTTCTCTATCTCATCAGCTAATCTTTGGCCAAGACCACCTAATCTAACATGACCAAAAGCATCTTTCTCTCCAGACTGTAATTCCATCTGGCCTTTTTTAGGAATAGCTCCCTCACTACAAGCAATAATAGAATAGTTCTTACCTTTTTTCTTTCTGGTTAAAAGAACATTACAAACCTCATCAAGATCAAACTCTTCTTCAGGTAATAGTATAACGGATGCTCCTCCACCCATTCCTGCTTCTAGTGTCATCCATCCAGCATGTCTTCCCATAATCTCAACTACAATAGTTCTATGATGAGATTTAGCAGTAGTATGTAAATTCTCAACTGCTTCACATGCTCTTGTTATTGAGGTATTGAATCCAAAAGTATAATCTGTCTCACTTAAATCATTATCTATTGTTTTAGGAACACCAACAACTTTAACTCCGTCTTTAGCTAATTTATTAGCAACACCTAAAGTATCTTCTCCACCTATAGCGATCAAATAATCACATTCTAATTTCTTCATAGTTTCTTTGACCTTTTCTGGTCCGCCTTCAACCTGATAAGGGTTAGTCCTGGAAGTATGTAATATAGTTCCACCTAACATATGTATATCTTGTATCTCATCAAGGTCTAATACACCCTTATGCTCACAATCAATAAGACCTTTCCATCCGTTAAGAATTCCAAGAACATCATAACCTAACTTTTTAGCATTAACAACTATTCCTCTAATTACAGCATTTAGACCTGGAGCATCTCCCCCACCAGTCAATACTGCTATTTGCTTTTTTTTGCTTCCTGTTATAGCCATAACAACCACCTAAGAAAAGTTCAAACCCATTTCATATATAAATGTTTCGATTATCATACACTATCATACGAAAAACAAAAGCTTTATATATAAGGTTTATAAACTTACCAATAAAGGGGTAAAAATTAAAAAATGAAAGAAAGAATTACTATAACATTAGCTGAAAAGATCATAAAACAACTAGACAAAAGAGTAGATGGAAAACAAATAAAAAACCGTTCTCAACAAATAGAACAAATTCTTGAAGATGCTTTAGGGATAAGTATTCCATCAAAAGCAGTTATCTTAGCAGGCGGAAAAGGAACAAGACTAAGACCATTAACATTACATACACCAAAAGCATTAGTAGATGTTAATGGAAAAAACCTAACCGAATGGCTATTTGAATTATTAAAAAGATATAATGTTAGAGATGTTATACTCTCGGTAGGATATCTAGCTGATAATATAAGAGATTATTTCACAGATGGAAGCAAGTTTGGAATGAATGTTGACTATGTTGAAGAAAAAACACCATTAGGTACAGCAGGCCCATTAAAAATGGCACAAGATAAGTTAACTGATAGTTTTAATTTTGATCAAGAATTTAGGTTTTTAAATGTTT
>CAYUUQ010000125.1:0-4531 GCA_964447875.1 uncultured Methanosarcinales archaeon
AATACAACGAAGAAGACTGTTTTAATCTAAAAAAGATAGCTGATCATGTTTGTAATAAGTTAGAAAAAAGAATTTTCGAAGAAAACGCGATCAACAATGGCAGGTCGACGGGGGATGCCTCGTCCGGGGTGTCGACCCGAATACGAAGTATTCGGACTGCCCGTTGTTGTTGATTGCGTTAATATAAAAACACAAATAAAATGGATATTTTAGAAAAAGTTAAGATTTTAGGAGAAGCTGGAAAATGGGATACTTGTGCTAGTTCTAGTTCCAATAGAAAAGTTAAGACCAATGATCGTATAGGAAATGCATCAAGCTGTGGAATTTGCCATTCCTTCACCGAAAATGGTAGATGTATAAGTTTATTCAAAACATTAATGACAAACCAATGTAAGTTTGACTGTAAATACTGTCAGAACTCAACAAATTGTGATAAAAAGAAAACAACTGCATATAAACCTGAAGAACTAGCTAAAGTATTTATGCACCTATATGTCAGAAACTATGTCGAAGGCCTTTTTCTATCATCAGGAATAACTAAAGACCCAGATACCACAACAGAAAATATGATTGATGCCATAAACTTAGTTAGAAATAAATACAAATTTCGTGGTTATGTTCATTTCAAAATACTCCCTGGAACAAACAAAGATCTAATCAAACAGGCGTCGGTTTTTGCTGATAGATTATCTATAAACCTAGAAGCACCAAATAGCTCAAGACTTTCAGAAATTAGCGGCGTAAAGGACTATAAAATTGATATACTAAGAAGACAAGCATGGATCAAACATACAAAAGTTCCTTCTGGCCAAACAACTCAATTAGTAGTGGGTGGCAGTGATGAGTCTGACTTAGAAATATTAAAAATGTCAAACTGGGAATATGATACAATGGAAACTAAACGAGTTTATTACTCTGCATTTACCCCAGTACCAAAAACACCTTTAGAAAGAAAAGCAAGAACTAAATTAAAAAGAGAAAATTATCTTTATAGATGTGATTGGCTGATTAGAAAATACGGATTCAAACTCAAAGAATTAATTCTAGATAAAAATAATAATATTCCATTAGATAAAGATCCAAAAGTAGCAATTGCCCTTGAAAACCCTGACCTATATCCTCTCGATATTAATGAAGCCACATATGAAGAACTTATGAGAACTCCGGGTATAGGGGAAATATCTGCAAGAAGAATACTACAATTACAGAATTCAAAAACTAAAATAACAAAACAATCTCAGCTTAAGAATATTGGGATCGTATTAAAGAGAGCTCTGCCATTTATTAAGTTCAATGGAACAGTTCAGCTTTCATTAAATCGACTAGACAAGGACTTGGCGGTGATTTAAATGAAAGCTTTACCTATTGAACTTAAGAAAAAATGGCAAGAAGCATACAAAACAACACCCAATACCCATAAGATAGCTAAGAGGTTTAATGTATCTCATTATGCAGTATTCTCTTACTTATCTAAACAAGGTATTCTAAATAAGCCTAAGAGGATACCTAAAGAGATAATTGAAAAAGCAATTGAGATATATAATACTGAAAAAATTGGAACTCAACAAATTTCAGAAAGACTTGGAATATCTGCTTTTCATCTTTGGAGAATTCTAAAAGATAAAAATATCGCTAGGGATAGAACAAAGTCAATGGAGATAGCACAAAAAAGAAGGTCTAAATATGTTCAATATGTAGATTACATATATCATGAAAAAATTGAAGAAGATGTAGCTTGGTTGATTGGAGCATGGGTGGGTGACGGATATAGGAGCGATAAATCTTGTATTGCAATTAGTGTAAAATCAAAAGAATTTATGGCTGAATTTGCAAAGAGATTTACAACAGCATATAATACACAACCAAATATAAGTGTGATAAAAGATCTAGCACATATTGGCTTCTGGAAAATAAGAATAAAAACCAAGGACATATCACAATATTACTCTAAAATAACACAAGGAGGAAAAAGAATTCCCAATGAAATACTAAATGCCACCAATAACATGCTTTCTTTCTTATCTGGATTTTTAGATGCTGAAGGAAATGTTTTTATTAAAAGCAGTTCTAGGATCTCTTACAGTCAAAAAGATCCTACAATATTAAAACAAATTAAGTCTTTTCTTAAGGATAGACTTGATATAGAAAGCAAATTAGAATCTAAGAAAGACGGAACTCATGAATTATGTATATATGCAATAAACGCAGGAAAATTTGCTAAATTAATTAAAAGTTCTATTCCTTATAAGCAAAAAGCGCTATTAGATGCATCTAATAGAAAATATACAAATAGAGTATCAACTGAAGATTTTTTAAATATTATCTATATTTATGTTAGTTCAAGTAAAAAAGATGCATTAAAATTTGTTAAAGAACACAAAATTAGTAAAAGTTCTATAGATAACTGGCTTTATGAAAAGTCTGTTCCTAGAATTAAGAAAATAGACAAAAATAATACAAAGTTAACTTTGATGTTAAATCAGATCATGATAGACAATAGATTTCAACATCTCGAGTGTTTATTAAAATGATACATGAACAATTCAATCTAGCACCATTGCATAAAGACTTTGATATGCAGCTATACAAAACAGTGATGAAACAAGACAAAAATCTAGTAAAATCCTATGCAACCAAAGAATCAAGAAAACTATATGAACAACACTCCAATGTTGCAAAAGGAATTCATTTTGCAGAATGTTTTACTCGTTTTGATTATTCTAAACATGGAATTTTATTTGCAAAAATAAAACTAGAACATAATATAATGGATTATATCCTAAGATTTTTCCATAATAGATTTCCTTTATTCACAATTGCAATTGAAGCAGATAAAAAAACACATGTTATCGACAAGAATAGAATAATAAAAGTTTACAATCAAAATATTAATACCACAATAGCTAAATTAGAATCAAAACTTCCAGTAGACCCATTCTTTAAAGACTTAGAAATAGAAGAAGATTTGTGGAACACATACTATGACTCTCAATACATTTCCCAAAGAAGAAATCTAAAACTAATGAACAAAATGATGCCAAAGAAATACAGAAATGATATAGCTGAAGAAACTATTGCAAAAAGATGTCATAGTTTGAAAGAATTTATCTAACTTGATAAGCAACCATACCTTTCCTAGCCTGCTGCATATCAGCTGCAGTTCCACCCATATTACCTAAATATAAAGTAGAAGCAACTCCGCCACGACCTAAATGCATTAGTAACTCTCTAGGATCCTTAACACCACTCATCAATCCATCCATAAAACCAGCTAAAGCACCATTGCCACAACCTTGAGTGCTAACTACCCTCCCAGTCATATCAGGAACATCCAATCTATAAGCCTTATTCCCTTGTAAATATAATGCTCCTTTACCACCCAAGGTAACTAACCAAACCTGATCTGGAGTTATAACCCCCTTTTTAAGACAGTGATTATGTACACCAATTATTCTATCAGGATCTGACTCATAATCTTTTCCATGTTTTCTAGAATCTCCAATCTCAGAATAATCATCACCTTGGACAACACATCGATCAATAACATAAACTTCATCACCGTTAGGTTTGATAAACTTAGATTTCATTCCTTCTCTTAAACCATCTGCTTGTTGCATAGCTTTAGGATCAAATAATGTAACAATATCTGGAAATTGTGAATGTAAAAAATCAATCTCACTACCCATATAAACCCTATTGGCAGTTTGTTTAAAATCTGCAGGTGCTCCACCAAGTAAAGCACATCTTAAAGTATCTGCATGAGCTCTAACATAAGTATCAAAATCAAGATATTTTCTAGAACGAACTTCTCTTCCAACAGATTCATCTGTATACAAAGCAATAGCCTTAACTAATCCTTTATCCCTTCCAGAAAAATTAATCTGTATTGGTTGAGGGCTCTCTCTTAGTGTTTTTATCATATCTATTCCTGAAGCCCCCATACCTTCAGCATAAAGTTCTCCATACTTACCTGTTCCAACTAATGAACTTAATGCAGTATTATATCCTAATAGATTAAGCAAAAAAGCAGGCATCATGGGATCTCCACCTAAAGAAAAACTGATATCTGTCTCTGGATTAAAAGACCCTAAATCAATCCTCCCGTCTGTTTCAGGAACATTAACATTTATACAAACAACACAATGTGTTTGAGAAGCAATCAGCCGTATATTTGACGTGTCTAATGTAGTAACTTGGTGAGTTGAAGGAATAAAATCTTCTGGTTGAATATGATCTAATAATGTTACACCTAAATCAACAATTCTTCTGCTTTCTGCATCTCCAGAATGATAACCATCTTCCAATTGATTACATCTTGGTTTTAAATTAGGCCTATCAAGAACTTCAATATCTCCTATAACATCAGTTAAAAAATCTAATGTTTGTTCTGCTACTCTACCTTTATTCATATCATAGAAGAACGAACCAAGATTTATAAATCTTTACTAACACTTCTATCAAGCTTAGTCTTAGCTTTATGACATTCCTTACATAATGTCCTTAAATTCTTCTTATTAAAAACATCCCTAGA
>CAYUUQ010000126.1:0-4474 GCA_964447875.1 uncultured Methanosarcinales archaeon
CAAGTACAGAGTCATATTGTTTCTGTTGATTTAACATCATCTCTTCCAGATCCATCTTGGAATTGGTATTGGCAATTAAAGAATATGAAAAATAAGTTTGATATTCTTAGTAGGACATCTAGAAAGAATGGTATTTCTTCTGATCTATTTCAACAAGCAATGGGGGAATATTTTGATTCTCTTATAGGAAAATATCATCAGTTTCAGCAGGAGCACGCAGATAATCCAGAAAGACTTGAACATTTGTTTGATGAAGGAAACCATCCTTTTACAAGACACGGAGATCCTCAGGGCTGGCAAGAAACACTAAAACGATTAAGTTTAGATGTAGATATTGAGAAAATATTGAAAGAACATGAATTAATCCTTACAATTTAATCTTCTTATCTTAGGGACATAATTAAGGACCTTCCCTTCTACAACTTTACCGCAACCTAAGAAATCTTTATTATTTTTTATCATGACAAAACCAGTTAATTCACCATCATAGTCTATATCAACACCCTTTAACCAATCTCTTGATGTTTTATCATCTAATTCTAAGATATTTTTAGTGGAATCTGGTCCAATTATTTGTGATCCATCTATGCTTAGTCTAATCTCATTGTTTCTTTGTTCTAAGATATATAATCCATAAGAATTAACTCTTAATTTTGATAGGTCTATTTTATCAATATCTTTTTTTACAATATAGACTTTGTTTTTTTCTGATTGTAAAAATACATAATCTAGTTTTCCTTTGTAGCCGAATTGATTATCTAGAATATCTAATATTTGATTTATTTCTTTTTTATTAAGAATCTTTAGTTTTGACATTTTTATTTTGAATTTGTGTTGTTGAAAATGCAGGGTCGTCTGATTTTTCTTTGAAAAATCAGGTCAGCCACCCCGTAAGGGACGTCCCCCGGCTGACCGACCCGTCAACTTAAACGCCCCAGACTGGATTATCTTTTCTCTTTATTTCTGCAATCTCTTTTAGTATTTCTATTTCTTCTTTTGTTAGGAATCTTTTAAATTCTTTGAATTTTATAAAGTCTTCTTCTGGAATTGAAGAATATAATATATCTCCTTCATTTAACTGTCGACCTATTGTTACACCTTCCATTGAAACTGCAACTTGCTCATTTCTTTGTGCTTTATCTATATTTTCTTGTTCCTTTTGCATTGCTTTAACTTCAGTTAAGGTTTTTCCATCTTTTTTCATTAATGGTGTTCCTATTTTTATTGTTCCTTCAAGAACATCAACACCACATACAGCAGGATTGGATTGTCGAAAAACATAGCCTTTCATTATCTCTATTTTCGCAGGACGTGTTAAATGATCTATTTGTGCAGCTTCTAGTTTTTTTCTTGTAACTTCCTGCCATTTCTCAAAATCTTCTATGACTTTGTATATAACTTTGTTTGTTATGACTTTTACATTATCTTTACAGATACCTGTTTCATCTTCTACGTTAAACCCCAGAACAATTGATTGTAGTGGGTCATTTTCGTAATTAGCTTCGGCATCAGCAATATCTTTTTTAGTTAAATTACCAATAGTCGCTCTTTTTATAGGAACTTCTTTTTCTCTTAATAAATTTATCATTGCTTCTAAACTACCTAATGTGTCTGCTTTAATCACTATTCCAACTCCCTCTGTTTCTATTACGACTTCGTCAACTTCTTTTATGAGTTGTTCTTTGGTTTCTTCTACTTTATCTGGTGAAGAGGACATGATTGGCATACCAGCTACAACATTTTCTACGTTTGTTGCATTGATCCTTACCCCTGTAGCAGCTACTGCTTCGGGCACCGGTTTAAATTTAGATTTTTTATCCATCATCTCATTTAAGGCAGCTGGTTCGAATAATCCTCTCACTTTGGTTACGACAGGTTCAGTTAAAGAACCAATAACTATTGTATCGTTTTTCTTTAATGTTCCATCATAGATTATAACATCCATACATTTTCCAAGACCTTTCACATCTTTAACTTCTAATACTGTTCCTTTTGCATTGCCTTCTACATTACAATCAAGACATTTTTCTAGGAATTTTTGCGCTAAACCTGCTATCACCATCAATAGTTCAGGTATTCCTTCTCCAGTATGTGCAGAAGTTGGTACAATTGCTATTTGTTTTGTGTAGTCTTGAATTCTATCAAAACGTTCTGATTCAAGACCTAGTTCTGATAGTTTTCCAACTATTGTATATAGTAAATTGTCTAGTTCTTGTTGGACATTTTCTTGTTGAGATTGAATTGTCTGAAGTAATGGGGTTTCTTTTGATTGCCATCCAGCTAAAAGGTCTAGTTTGTTAGCTGCTATTATAAATGGTGTTTTGTAGTTTCTTAGAATTTCAATGCTTTCTAATGTTTGAGGTTTTATGCCTTCTTTTATGTTTATTACTAAGATTGCAATGTCTGCAAGATTTCCTCCACGTTTCCTTAGATTTGTAAAAGCAGCGTGGCCTGGTGTATCTATAAATAGTAAACCAGGTATTGTGAAATCCATATTTAATGATTTTAATAATGGACCACATACTTTTTCTATTATATGTAGTGGGATGATTGACGCGCCTATTGCCTGTGTTATTGCACCTGCTTCTCCTTTAACTATAGCAGAACCTCTAATCTTATCTAATATGGAGCTTTTTCCATGGTCTACATGACCCATTGTTGTACAAATCAAGCTTCTTTTTGCCATGTTTATCTGGTTATTCTATTGTTTTTTTAAATGTTATTGTTTATTACTACTTTCTTCGAATATAAATATTTATATAGTTTGATTGTAGATTATACATGGGGTGATGTTATATGAATTACAAATCTTTTATTCTTGTAGTATTTATAGTAATTGGACTATCTGGTATAAATTCATTAGGAAGATTTTATATGGATGATGTTTTAGTTAGGGGAAGTGATTTTGAAGGGTATTTTGTTGTTAGAAATCCTACCGATGTTGATTTTGATAATGTTAATGTTAGGTTGTATATCTATGATTTGGATGTTAGATTAAGATCTAATCGTTTTGATCTTAATGATGGTGACAGTAAGCTTGCTATTATTAATTGGATAGTTCCAAAAAGAATTAATACTGGACTATATCTTGCAAGGATTTCTGCAGGAAATGATCAATATAGGGATGATGAGTATATTTATGTTAGAGTAGTTTAGATTTATTTCTTTTGTAAATTTTAATTCTTTATTTTACAAATCCGTAAAGTTTTGAAAATAAATTTTCAATTCTTTACGTCTTTGCTTCGCAAATCCGTAAAGTTTAAATACTATTGTGTGTATAATTGTATAATTATGTTGAATTATATTTAATAATGTTAAATTATGTTAAATTATACACACGGTAATACTAATGCCTAAGAAGAAGAGCAATAAGGATAGGTACAATTTCTTGATAGATAAATCAGTCTATGATGATTTTTCTTTAATATGTGAAGAATTAGGCCTTGTTAGGTCTAAAAATATAGAAAGACACATGAGAGAGTTTATTGATAAAAATAAGGAGCTGCTTAGAAAATTAAAGAAATAAATAATATAATCAAATATGGAAAAATAAGTGAGGACCAATTAAAACAGATAATAGACTCTTATGAATCAGGAAAGATATCTGAAAAACGATTTACTAATCTTATCAATCAAAGAATAGCAGGTAAGACAAGAGAAGAATGGGTAAATGAGCATTTAAAGAATAAAGATAAGGTAGATCTATATGGCAGTTTAGTGTTTGACATAAGTTCTAAAGATTCTGTTTCCCAAGAGTTAAAGATCATAACAATAGCATTTGATAATAATATAATTAATGAAACGGAGTGTTCAAGGTTACTTACTACAAGGAAAAGAGGAAGAACAAGAGAAGAATGGTTAGAATATCATATGTCGGAAGGTAAACCAACACCTAAATTGATAATTCCTATAATCATATTATTGTTGTTGGCCAGTTCTTATATATTTTTTAATCCAGCATTAACTGGTTATGTTGTTTCTATTGCCGAATTAAATTACACAGATGATATAGAAGTCAGTTTTGATAATTATTCTGAGTATTATTGGTATGTTGAAAATCCTGGAAACATAAACTCAATAAAAATTAGTGGCGAGTTTAGTTCGGATGCTGCCGTATATATAGAGAATGATGAAACTTATCTGTTGTTTAATGGTTCTTCTAATATAATCTTTATTGAGACTGATAATAGTTATTCTGATAATGGGATATCTTTAGGACTCGATTATGGGAATGAAGAATATTATGATGAAGATAATGATGGCGTCGAAAATTTAGATGGTGTAATTGACTTTGATATCACAACATCATTTGATTTTGATGTTGACTATAGTAAACTCTGTTCTGAATGGGAAATTTATAATATTGAAAATAGCAGAAAGTTCTGCTATGGAAATGAAGATTGCTGCAGTTTTATAGAGTTAGATAGTATTGGTTTATGGAATGAGAGTTTGTATCTTACTTCTGAATTTGGTT